>NZ_LZFI01000005.1:0-245166 GCF_001889925.1 Polynucleobacter sp. MWH-Adler-W8
CAACACTTTAGGAATGTCGGGTTGACGGGGGATACTACACCAAGGCATGAAGCGTTTTATCCTCACTTCGATTGATCCTGTAACCCACATTGCCTTTGCTTATGCGCCGCCATCGGGCACTAGTGGCCATGCCGCCCAGCTTCATGAGGCGATTACTACGAACTTCCCTGATTTAGCGGGCTCGAAAGCCTTAACCGACAATGGCAGTGAATTTAAGGGTAAGTTCGCACAGCTCATGGCCCAAAATGAGCTTACACACTGGAAGACCTATCCTAAAACCCCCAAAATGAACGCCCATTGTGAACGCTTTAACCGCACCATCCAAGAGAGCTTTGTGGATTACCACGAGGACTTACTTTTTACCGATTTAGCCCTGTTTAATGAAAAGATGAGCGACTGGCTGATCTTCTACAACACGCAGCTACCCCACCTGTCGACCAAGCCAAACCCTAAGAAAACAACATCCTTACACAACCTACCAATCTCACCCGTAGAATATCTACTTCAACTGCAACCGCAGTCCAGGATGTATTGGACTAATACAATTATTCCTCAAACACAGAAAATGGGTTCATACTTATTCTCACAAAGGGTTTTCTGATTGGATAACTACAATATATGGGACTTCACGGAAACATCAATTCAGAAAACTAAAGCCATCATCAGCCCTCTAATTGCCCGCCGCCCAAATGTCCTCGTTAAAAATTCTCATTGTTTTTCATCAAACATTAGATCAACAGTTAATTTTCCCTCATTTTACGGATGCGGAAATAGCCCAATGGTTTGTGTTTTATGGGGTGAATATTGAAAAAACGAATAAGAAAATGATAGGCAAAGATGGCGTTGAAAATACAGATTTAGCAAACGCCCCCGGAGTCACATTAGAGTATCAGCTAGATATCTATAATCCAGAACTGCAACAACTTGGATATATGGAGACATCGTGCTTTCTCCATATACTCTCCAATAATCTATTTCCAGATTCAGATCTCATAGGTGTCACGCAATACGATATGCGGTGGACTGAAAAATCTGCGAGCTTGCTCAGAAAAATAGCCAAGGGTGAATCGCAAGAGGGGCTCGTTAATAAAATAAGACGGCTTGTCAGAAGAGCAATCAACCCAGCCTTTATTGCTCCACAAATTGCTTATGCACAAGTCGATGGAAAGATCATGGATAGCACTGGGCAACTAAGCCCCATGACTGCATCCTATGCATTTAACTGGCCCTATCTCATTGAGAGCTATAACAACTTCTTTGGCACTCATTGGTCTATGAACGACCTTCGCAACCAACCCTTGACTCTATGGCAAACCTATCTACTGCCAAGACCAGTTTTTATAAAGCTTGCAAGTTGGCTTAAGGCATTTGTCGATGAAGTAACGCCCTGGGCAAACAAAGCCCCTTATGAAACCCATTGGGGTGTTCTTGGGGGTTACACAGAGAGGGCTGAGGCCCTGTTTATTGCATTACAAGTGAAAAGTGGAGCTCTGATAGTCCACCCACTGATGCTGGAACATGATGAAAACATTCCCACACAATTACAAGTGTCGAAAGAGCACTATTTAAAGATAACCGAACAATAAAAATGAATTTTTCCGAAATAGCACAAACCTTTTTGTATTTTGGGGCTGCCTTCATATCATTTTATGGGTACGGATCACTAATTTCTCGCGTCACATTCCCGGAGTGGAAATCTTATTTCGGATTTAAAACCCTACTAGGGGTTCTGACGTTTTTAATTTTGAGCGGCTATATCGAGCTTTTCCGCCTGGGTAGTTACCAATTATTTCGCAACTTAATCGTCATTGGGGTTTGTATAGCATTTTTGGTGAATATCAACGAATTTCTCAGGCTTATTAAACCCACTAAAGAGTCAAGAGCACTTAACTCTAACTCACGTCTTAAGTACGGCAGATGGTTGGCGATTTTTTCGGTTAGTGCCCTTATTTTTGCTTACTGCCTCAACGCAATTTATTACCCTTTTAATCCAGGAGATGATTACAGCAGCTATATTATTTTTCCGATCCGAATATTAAGCGAAGGGTTTTCGGGGGGCGATTACTTCAATCAACGAGGGATTGAACATGGCTTAGGTGGGGGCGACTATATCAATGCGCTCATTTTTAGCGCCGCCCCTTTAGCCCACCTTCATATAGCAGAGGCAGGGACAGGCTTTCTTCTGCTCGCATTGCTTTGCATTGACCATGTACTCTTAAGCGGCAAAAAATTTTGGGTCTCTTATGCAGCTTTTTTAGTAGCGCTTATTGTGGCTATTTTTGCCCAATATACGAATGTATCCCCAATTTTATTGGGGTGCGCAATCGCGTATGGAATCTTACTTTTCGGACAAAAACTGAGCCCATCCTATACCCCCAGAGAAGGTGCGCTATTAGGCCTGCTCTGTGGAGGACTCATATTATTAAAGGGAAATTTAATTGCTCCCGCATTTCTGTTTGTAGGTGTTGCCGCAATTTCTCAGATTATTGGGCATCAAAAAATCTCTGTACTAAGAAATTTTTTGATTGCCTTAGTAGGACTGGTCGCGATTCTCACTCCATGGATGCTGGCTAGCCATACAAACCATGGCACGTATTTTTATCCATTATTAGGTAAAGGCTTTTCTCACTCAGGTGGGTTTGGGTTCGTTACGAAACCAGAATTTTTAGATGCTGTTAGCGAATTTCTTCCTCTATATGGCTTGCTACTAGTTAGCTGGCTAACTTTTTGGACGCGCTCCAATAGTTCCGACAACAGAAGATTTGCTACGATTCTCTGTGCACTAACTATACCGTCTACATTAGTTTTAGCACTTACCCCCGCAGGCATGTATCGATACTGCTATGTCATTCTTGCTACGCCGTGTGCATTCTTAATTATTAATAACTTATGCATACTCGGCGACAAAATTAGAAATCCCCTCCGCCCTCTTGACTTGCGATATACAAAGTATTTAGTTTTTTTCACTTTAACCATCGCTTCTATTTTGATGCTTAACCAAACAAAGCGGGTTGGTAGACATCTATTTACCGATGGCATGTACACCAGAATGTATGTGTTTGATAGGAGTACGGCGGCAGATACCGACATTCTGTCTGCCCACATTTCAGAAAATGCATCCCGGTACAAAAAAATGCAGGCAATTGTTCCGAATAAAGAAATTATATTAAGCCAGGTAGAGGCGCCCTTTCTCCTAGACTTTTCACGTAATAAAATATATGTAATGGACTACCCTGGGAACGCGGGGCCCACAAAATTGCCATTTAATGAATCTGCTGAAGATATGGCTAAATACTTAAGATCCCACAACATTAGATATGTGATGCACTCCTATAGGCACTGGATCTCTAAGCGTAATAGCGAATACTTTATTAAATATTGCTTAAATGCTGCTGGCCAATGGGGAAGAACCTTGGCCGAGCGAGAGCAGCTGGTTAATAACCAACTTCTCGAATTAGGTAAAATTTATAAACCAATTTATGACGACGGCCGAGATAGGATTATTGATCTTTGCCAGAGCCCTTCAAAACCTACTGTTACTTGCAAATAAAAAATGCTGAATAATAAAAAAATAGCGGTAGTGATGCCCGCTTACAACGCAGAAAAAACTCTCCAAAAAACATTTCAAGAGATTCCTCTAGATATCGTTGATACAGTGATTTTGGTAGATGATGCTAGTAACGATAGCACGGCAGCCCTGGCAAAAAGCCTCAACTTAATAGTTGTACGTCATCCTAAAAACAAGGGTTATGGCGGAAATCAAAAAACTTGCTATACAGAAGCATTGAAACAGCATGCAGATATTATTGTCATGCTTCACCCTGATTATCAATATTCGCCAAAACTTATTCGCGCTATGGCATCTATGATTGCCGAGGCTGACTATGATGTCGTCTTAGGATCCCGCATCCTTGGTATTGGTGCTCTTTCAGGCGGAATGCCTATGTATAAATTTATTGCCAATCGCTGTCTTACGGCTTTCCAAAATTTTTTATGCGGTCACAAATTATCTGAATATCATACGGGCTATAGAGCTTGGAACAGTAAAGTTTTATTAACCCTTCCACTACTTAGCAATTCTGATGACTTTGTTTTTGATAATCAAATGCTTGCCCAATGTATATGGTTTGGATTTTCAATTGGAGAAGTGTCGTGCCCCACCAAATACTTTTCAGACGCCTCTTCCATAAATCTATCTAGAAGCATCACCTATGGACTCGGAGTAGTTAAGGTTAGCATTCAGTTCAGATTGGCTAAATTGGGTATTTTTAAACCAAATTTCTTAAAAGAAGATCCTTCGAAGCTTATTCAGCTGAACTAAGAGCGCCCGAGATCCCCTGAAACCCAGATTTTTTTCCAATGCCCGTCTAAAATGATGGCATGCACATTAATGAGAAGAATCGCACTCCCAAGCTAGTTGACCCTGAAGATGGGCCCAGCAAGTCAGAACTAAAGCGCCAAATGACTGAACGCCAGAAATTGGCAGAAGTGTTGGCCGCCCTCAGTAGCGATGCCTTGAAGACTATCCCTCTTGATGAAGCAATTAAGGCCGCTATTGCAGAGACTAACAAAATTAAGAGTTTTGAAGCGATTCGTCGTCATAAGCAATATCTTGGCAAACTCATGCGCTTTTTAGACGACGAAGAATTGGATGCGATCCAGAAGCGTTTAGATGCGATTCAAGGTGTGAGCAAAGCTGAGACTGCCAAGCTACATTTCTTGGAAAGCTATCGCGATAGACTCATTGCAAATGATGAAGCGTTTACGAAGATGATTGAGCAATATCCCGATATGGATATTCAGAATATGCGTACCTTAATTCGGAATGCGCGTCGCGAGAAAGAACAAAACAAGCCGCCTAAAGCCTACCGCGAAATTTTTCGCGTTCTGAAAGATATGGGTCTTTAAAGCTTAATCTTGCGAGCAGGCACTTCTACCCAGCGATAGAGATAGGTTGCTGTCACCCAGCTAGCAACAATAGCAACCAACATCAAAGCAAGCGCCATGACGCCATCATGAAAGCCGCTCATTCCCCAAGCGATATACAGCGTGTTTGCCAGCAATACAAACGAGAAATGAATTAAGAAAGCGCAATATGATCTTCTGCTCCCCCAGAGAATGACATTTACCAGCTTGTGTTTTCTGGATTGGTGTTGAGGGCGCTTCTGGTCTTGCTTCTGATCTTTATAGGCCGAGTCTCCCCAAAGGATTAGGGCAATGGCGACTATATAAGCCAATATATTTCTCAGCCACATTTGGTGAAAGCTAGAAACAATAATGACCACGCCAATCCCTGCAAACATGATTTTGGCAAATCGATTTACCGTGGGGTCAGGATAATTCTTGCAAAGCTGTGCCAGCACACCCAGTCCATAGGCCCCTATAAAGTAAATGAAGTAGTTTTCATAAGCGCCAGAGCGATTAAAAAATAGTAAGGATGCTACGCAGAGTACCAACAGCGTCCATATCAGGGAGCGTAAGCCGGGAAACATCCCCAACATAATTGCCAGAATGGCATAAAGCTGCCAATCAATCGCCACATACCAAACGCCGGCAGAAATCGAATCTAAACCTAAGATGCCTTGCAGAAAAAATAAATGGGCCAAGAACTGTCCTAGGGTTTCTGATTCACCAACAAATTCATCCCGCACCCAAAAGCGCGCAATCCAGGCGCAAACAATCGTAAGAATGAGCGCCACTACATAGGGCGCAAATAATCGCAAGTAACGATTAAAGATTACCTTCAACACATTGCGAGCACTCTTCAGGTCATTAGAGCGCGTCAATGATTGGGCTGCAAGATACCCGCCCATGACCAAAAAGATTTGCACTGCGTAACGGCCATACTCAAACAACCAAGTCATCACCCCCGGGATTAGTAGCCTGGCATCTTCTGCAATTTGGCCATAACTCGAAAAATGGTGAAGAATAATGATTAAGGCTGCGAAGGTCTTTAAAAAATCGACGAGAAGAAAATGGTTTTTGGACTGCAATGAAAATATTGAATAAAGGGTTGATCGGGGGCCGCTTGAACTACTTCAGAGAAGCAGCATAGGCAGCCAAGGCATCAATATCATCATCACTGAGGCCGCGTGCCGCACTTCCCATTGTGCCATCCATATCAATTCGAGCACCAGATCGAATATTCTTTAGCTGAGTAATGAGATATTCCTTGGATTGCCCAGCCAAACGTGCAATGTGTTTCTGACCTTGAAGCTGTGGACCATGGCATGAATTGCAATACTGGGTACTAGAGATTTGCTGTCCCTTGGCAATTTGATCGGCATTCCCTGATTTTGAAGGCGGTGCAGGCAAACTGGCAAAGTAAGCAGCGATATCTCGCATATCTTGATCGCTGAGTGGTGCAGCAAGAGCTTCCATCGCCCCGCCCTTACGCTGCTGCCCTCTGAACTGAATCAATTGATAGGTAATAGAAAGTGGTGGCTGCGCAGCAAGATTGGGGATTTCTGGGGATATAGAGAGACCATCCTCACCATGACAAGCAAAACAAGTTTGTGCTTTTACTTTTCCAGCTACTGCATCAGGAGGTGCAGCATAGACAACCGGTGATAAACAAAGAGTGGTAAAAAAGGCCACCCCGAGGATGGCCTTAGTGTTGATTACTGATTTCATTTACCGTAAGACACGCGGAAGATTGCACCGGTCTCATCATCGGATACCAACATAGAACCGTCTTTGAGCATTTGTACATCTACTGGACGGCCCCAAAAGTTTTCACCCTCAACCCAGCCAGTAATAAATGGCTCTAGCTTGACTGGTTTGTTCTTACCATCCAAAACTACACGTACAACTTGATAACCGGATTTCTTCGTTTTATTCCAAGAGCCATGCTCAGCAATAAAGATGTTGCCTTTGTATTCTGCTGGGAACATATTGCCATTATAAAAACGCATACCCAAAGCAGCAACGTGAGCGCCTAGTTTCATTTCTGGCTTATCAAACTCATCGCATGAACGGCCCTTACCGAACTCAGGATCCAAGAAGTCGCCTTGATGACAGAATGGATAACCGAAGTTCATACCTTTATGAGCCAATCGATTTAAGGTGTCGTTTGGTAGGTTCTCATCTGCCCAATCACGGCCATTGTTGGTAAACCAAAGTTCTTTTGTACCTTTTTGGAAATCCATACCAACGCTGTTACGTACACCAGTAGCCACGTATTCCAAAATATTAGTTTTCAAGTTTAAGCGTACTATCGCAGCATGAGTGTATGGCGGTACAACAATATTAGCTGGCGTACCGATCTGGAAATACAAATACTGTCCATCAGGGCTTAATGTCATGAACTTCCAACCGTGCGGCTCATCTTTAGGAAGCGCATCGAATACCACTACTGGTGCTGGTGGGTTATCTAAATTTTTCTCAATATTGTCATAACGAATAATGCGTGAGAGTTCGGCCACATAAAGCGAGCCATTCACAAATGCAACACCATTAGGACGATGCAAGCCTTTAGCAATGGTCTTTACTTCGCGCTTGCCATCTTTCGTTACCACTGCATAAACATTGCCAGTAAAACGAGTACCTACATAAACAGTGCCACTTGGAGACTCTGTCATTGAGCGGCCATTAGGCATGCCAGAGGCCCAGAGCTCCACCTTAAAACCAGCAGGCACTTTGAGTTTGCTAACAGGAATTTCATCCGCAGGCATAGCAGAGATGCCAGGAGGATTAGGTGCCAATGAAGGATTCATGCCATCGGCTGTTCTGCCTTGGGCCCAGGTTGGCGGGATCCCGCTAGCTGATGCAGCAGCAGGAGCTTGTGCGCCAGCAATACTAACAACTGCCATGCCGGCAGCAAACATTAGTGCTTGAAGGGTGTTGTGCTTCATGTTCTGCTTCATTCTGAATCTCCCATAATTTTGTTTATTTTTATTAATAAAGCAATGCTATAGCATTTTTGTGCATCTAATTTAACCCATTCAATCTACTGCAGCGCAACAAATCGATTACTTAAAACTGAAGACGCGCGCCCACGGTGATTGCCTGAGGCATACCAGCCTGATAAGCCGAGGCTTGAGAGGCAATGTTGAAGGTAACGTATTGGCGATTAAATAAGTTCACCACCGAAGCAAAGACTGAAGCCTGCGGTGTCAGTTCATAGTTCGCCTTGAGACCAACGAGTGCATAAGCCGGTACCGGCAAGGATCCCGTAGACATCCATGAATTGCCGACATACCGAACTGTTGTAGTCAAACTTGCTCGTGGGACCGGGTAATACGTTAGGCCAGCATTGGCCATATTTCTCGGCACACCACCCACCTGCGTATTAATTGGATCGGTTGTTGCAGTCCAAGTCAGGATAGTATTTGTATAGCTATAACCTCCATCAAGAGCCCATTGCGCATTTACATCTTGGTGATACTGCAGTTCAATACCTCTACTTAAGAGATTTTGCTGGTTAGTGTAGTAGCTAACATTTGTGTAGCCCCCCGTACTTGCGCTACAACCCGAAATACCCGCAGTAGCACAAAGGCTAGTAGCGGAAGCGGCATTCGCATTGGTGATTCTGTAGCTCGCAATAGCGTTCTGAATGTAGTTATTGAAAGCCGTTAGTTGCGCAAAACCACTCTTCCATCGATAGTCTGTTCCAACTTCATACCCCGTCATCGTCTCAGGCGTTAAATTAGGATTTGCTAAAGAATAGCCACTCACTGAATTTCCATAACTACGTAGAGTGTTATTCATGCTTGGCGCATGAAAGGCTTGGTAAGCTGCGCTTCGTAAGTCCCAGTTTTGGGTTGCCTTATAAAGTAATCCCAAAGATGGACTCAGCTGCGTCTTACTTTGATTAGGGATGGCTTGATACAAAGGACTTACACCATTCGCGCCCGCATTATAGGATGTTGGAGTTTGGCTATTCCATGAATCGATTCGCGCACCCAAAGTAGTCTCCAGCGGAATAGCGGTCGCATTTGACTTTAATTGCCCCAATAAACCATAAAAATTTTGCTGACCCTGCGCGTAGTTCACCGAACTCACTACGCCTGTGGTCGCCAAATTATTAGTTTGATTCGATGCAGAGATATTTCTAGCATCAACCCCAAGAATGTATTGATCAATTCCTGCTGCCTTTAGGTCATGGGTGTATTGCGCTGACGCGCCTACAGTCGAATAAGGATCAGTGTAGTTCGCATTGACATAAGGCTTATAAGGCGCTGCACTCAAATTGTTTGCCGTCTGCTTATAGAAATTAGTAGCCTGATAGTACACATTAACTTGGACTTTTTTATCAACATCCAAATTAGTAGTTGATCCAGCAGCCACATCGGCCGTCTGTATTAAGTTGGGGGCGATGGCATAGTTATTGCTGAGATCCGCCATTGTGCTGTAACCCATCCTCAAAAACCCATTGGTATCTTGCGTTGGCTTAAAGTAATTTTGGAGCCGGACATTAGAATTCTTAACGGCATCGGTGCCCATGCCATTTTTAATATTGCTGGTAGATCCTGGGGATATCGTCGCGTAGTTCTGAAAGCCTTCACTAGAGAAGTAGTCTGCCGAGAAACGCATCTGCATCGCATCTGAAACAATTAAATCTTTTGAGGCCGCTACATTGCCCGCAGCAAATGATCCATAACTAGCAGAGACGTCTTGTCCGCTATTTTTAGGCGTCTTTGTGTTGATGTTAATCACGCCGCCCATGCCATAGTTTCCCCACAAGCTAGAGACTCCCCCGCGCACAAACTCAACCGACTCAATCGATGACATGGGAACTAAATTCCATTGCACCGTTCCGTAGAAGGCATCATTCGCTGGCAGGCCATCAATTAAAACAAGGGTGCGTCCATAGCCTAAGCCACGGACGTTAATACTTTGACCTGTTGGATCTTTTTGGTAATAAGGGACGTCGTTTAAGAAAACTCCAGGCACATTCTTGAGAACTTGATCAATGGTTTGATCGGGCGAGGACTCTAAAACTTCTTTTGTCAGAATCGTTGTATTCAATGACATTTGATCCAGCGGCGTACCAGAGCGAGTTGCACTTACTACAACATCACTGAGTTTTTGATCGTAATCTGGCGGGGGTGCAATTTGTGCATTCACTGCGCCGGATGCAACCAACAAAATCAGCGTCGATACGCATGATTTGAGGAGTGCCCTCTGATGCATATCCAATACCTCTCTACACCTAAGTAAGCAACTACTTGGATTTAGTCTTACCCATTAAAGAAGCTAGCAAAGGATTGGCATTTGCTAGTTCTTTTTTGGATTTAGCCTTCTCAGCAACACCGAGCTTAGGAGACTTGGCAGCGTTTTTCATTCCCTGCGCAGTTTTCAGTGCGAGATTCTTATAGAGATCCGTTTTTTTCATAGTCATGATGAAGCTCTCTACTCTAGCGAACGAATCTCAATTACTTAATCAATGAACGAGCTGCTAAGCCCATGAAGAGCAATGACCAACCTTGCAGCAAAAGCTCAATGGCGATCAACATGCCAGGTAGCCAAAGGCTAGACTCTGGATAACCATTCATGATCAGTACACCCATCAAGATAGAGATTGCTGAAGACAGCACCAACCAGAACCATTCACGGAAGTGACGATGCTGAAATGCCGAGATCAAACGCAATGCGCCAGTCACAAAAAAGATGGCAGCTAGCCACAAGGTAATTGCCTCAAGCGCTGGAATTGGGAAGGCCCAAGTAAAGATTGCGGCTGCAATATAAAGGGCCGCTAAAACGAGTTGCACTCCAACACTCTTCCAGCCTTGTGATTTCAAAGCATGAGCGCCTTGCAAGATGCCGCCAGCAAATAAGAAGATTCCTAGAATATTTATTGAGATAAAAGAAAACAATGTCTGACCTGCGATACCAATCATGCCAAGCACGATAAATAAAATTCCAAGGCCAATTAAAGCGCCAGGAACCTTGGCGGCTGCGCCCAATACTTTGGTACGAATTTCATTAATCTGTGCGGTGTTGAGTTCGGCCATATGAATGCTTTCTGTTGAAGTAGTTACAAAAGTAGCCTCTACTGTATCAACAAACCCAGTTTGAGCACGAATATTGCTAATTTGATCGCTGAACCAGTGCCTAGCAGGGCAAAAAACAAAAAAGGGTATTCTTTATCCTTTTACACCCTCAGCAATGGGGATTGTTAGCAAAGAAGGTTATCCCCCATGAATAACACCCTCACCGTTATCTTAGGCATCGTTGCCATACTTCTGCCTCTAGTCGTAGGCCGCCTTTTTTGGAAGCGCTTTGACCATTACTTCGGCCGAAACGATGAGGCTTATATGGATACCCTAGAGTACTTCCTAAAGAAAATCGGCTCCACCGTCTTAGTTGCCTTTGTCATCCTTTGGATTGGGATGAGCCTGGTATTTAACGGCAGTGCTTCATAAAAATGGGCATCCCATTGAAAGAAATCTTAGTTAAAGCGCAATTGAACTTTGCGGTCTTGGCTTCTATCCTCATCATTGCTGTCTTGGGGAAATTTACCAATCCAGAACTTACCAATAGTATTTTTGTAACTGCCGATCAGTTGGTATCGGAGCTCTACCTCGTGTTTGTCGCCATTACCTTGGGCGCCTTTATACCCAATTTCAGACTTGTGGCTTTTGGCTCGATTGCCGCCTTTATAGGCGCAGCCGTCTTGATTCACTTGGGCATTTTTACCTACCTCACAACTGAATATTTATTTGCCGTACTGATTGTGGTTCTTGGCTTTGCATCTATCGCCAATCTTTACAGACACTATCGAGAATACGGGCTTTAAACCTGCTATTTAAGGGGTGACTGACTTTTCTTGATTTTTCATGAAATTTCAAGAATAATCTTGAAAAGCGAGGAAAATCCCATGGGAAACCTAAATTTAAGCAAATTCTCATCTCAGGCCAGCCCAGATGTATTAAATGGCCTGCACCAAATAGCTGATTCCGAGGGCCGCAAGTTTCATGCTGTCTTAGATGAGGCCTTCCGTGACTACCTTAATAAAAAAGGTTTTTCCATCAACAGCCGCATAGCGATGTCGCACTTTGCTCAAAGCCTTCAAGAATTCGAAGATCTCTACAAAGAGCTTGCTAAGTAGTGCTTTATCTTTCAACCAAAGAGGTCATGTCGATGCATGGCGTCTTGATACATCAATTCGGCGGCTCACCAGGCATAAGAGATATCGCCGCACTTGAATCCGCCCTAAATCGCCCACAATCTGGGTATTACAAGGATGTGATCAGTCAAGCAGCCGCGCTGTTCGAAAGTCTTGCCATTAACCACCCTTTTGTTGATGGAAACAAAAGAATTGCATTTGCTGTCATGGATACCTTTTTACGATTAAACGGCTTTCGTATCCATGCTACATCCAAGACATTGCATAACAAAATTATCTCAATGTTTGAAAAGGGTGAATTAAAATTCGACTTTATTGATGCGTGGTTGCGCACAATATGTCAGCCGATTTAATCCCCCAAAAATTACCTGACTGCCGGCATTACCACCATGACCAATTAGCATCATGTCTATGGCGGACCTCAAAAATCGGATCTGCCAAACCCTTAAGCCATAGCCTCATTACCCTGTTGTTTCTTGTGCGGCGCCGATGCTCAAATGCCCTCCGATACCAACGAGGTGCCGCACTTGCCATGGTGACCTGTGCATCTGAGTGAAAAACTGCGATTGCTTTACGTCCAGCAGGTGATTGCGGGCTATGGTGAACGGTACGCACCCCCTTAAAAAAGGTATCCCAATCTTTTAACACCCAAATATATTCATGCTTTTGATTTTTACGTCTAAACGTTCTCGACATAACAAACTCCTCTTACTTTTATTTACTAGTTACATCATGTCGATCTCCTTCGAAAAAATTTAAACAATAAAAAACGCAGTCATATTTAGTGACTGCGTTTATTTTAAAGAGCGGAAAAACCATACTCAAATAATGGTACCTAGATGAATCACTTCTCTAAGGCTCCATAAATGACTGCGTTAAGTTGCTCACGATGCACCTTACGAATTTCTCCTGGCGCAACACCCATCATCACTACAACCATCTGCTCTTTTGGATCGGCCCAAAAGATGGTTCCGTAAGCGCCATTCCAGGTGAAATCTCCAACGTTACCGTTGATAGCTGATAGGCCTCTATCGGTACGCACTGCAACGCCCAGACCAAATCCATAACCCATACGTCCTGGCTCGGTACCGCTCACATTGTTCTTAATATCTTTATTGAGATGATTTGAAGTCATGAACGCAACTGTCTGCGGTCCAAGCACACGCTTACCCTCCAAGCTTCCGCCATTCAGCAACATTTGCCCAAAACGAATGTAATCACCCGCAGTGGAATAAGCGCAGGAACCACCGCAATCAAACTTCACTTTCTGCGAATGAATATCCACCTTCTGTGGCTTGCCAGTCAATGGATCCAGTGGGAGCGGCTGCGCTAAACGCGGACGGTCTTTCTCGGCAAGATCAAAGGTGGTGTTCGGCATACCAACCTTATTCCAAATTCGCTCTTGCATGATCGCGCCCAATGATTTGCTGGCAATTTTTTCTTCAATAATGCCAAGTACATCAAGACCAAAACCATAATCCCAGGCTGTACCAGGCTCATATAACAATGGGTTGCTTGCTAACTTATCAATAAACTCTGCTGCTGTGTATTGCACTGCTGCTGGCGCAGAGCCAGCTGGATATGTCTTATGCACTGGTGTAGCACCACGACCGCCATACGTTAAGCCATTGGTATGGCGCATGAGATCTTGGATAGTAATCGGATTTTTAGCTGGAATTAAATTAAGCTTTCCATCGCTATCAATTTGGCCTACTTTCATGTCCTTAAATTGCGGCAACCAATTAGAGATCGGTGCATTCAAAGGAAGTTTGCCTTCCTCGTAAAAAGTTAAGGCGCTCACTGAGGACATCACTTTGGTCATCGATGCCAAATTGAAAATAGCATCCGTAGTCATAGGCTTGTTGTTGGCCTTATCTAAGTAGCCATAAGGTTTAAAGATCGTGAGCTTGCCATTTTTAGAGACCGCTAGAACGGCGCCAGCCATATTATTGGCAGCAATTTGATCTGCAAAGAACGCATCGATTCTCTTGAGACCTTCTTGGCTAAATCCTTGCCCTGGGGTGGCGCTCAAAGGCAATGGTGCTTTTGAGGTATCCGCTGCAAACAGGGTTGTACTGGCTAATAATCCAGCAATAAGGCTGATCGCCCTTAATTTCTTCATCTTTTGTCTCCGCTATTGTTTATTTAATGCAATTCTTGGGGCTTTTTATCCCTCTGAGCCTATTGAAGCAGACTTTTTAGAAAGCGATCAAATTCAGCATCTTTATATGTATTTAGATATATAGGATCAACTTTTAATTATTTGTAGAAATATCTGTCAAATATGACAATAGCCTCCTTATGTATAAATACGATGCCATTGACCAAACCCTTGTAGATCAACGGGTTGCCCAATTCCGCGACCAGGTTGCTCGACGCTTAGACGGCACTCTTGCCGAAGAAGAATTCCGTCCGCTACGACTCCAAAATGGTTTGTATCACCAACGGCATGCCTACATGCTGCGCGTTGCCATTCCTTACGGTTTATTTAGTGCAAAGCAATTACGCACGCTGGCACTCATCTCTGAAAAGTATGACCGTGGATATGGTCATTTCACTACACGTCAAAATATTCAATACAACTGGGTAACACTAGAAGACACTCCAGATATTTTGGCTGAGCTTGCTAAAGTGGAAATGCATGCAATCCAAACTTCTGGAAACTGTATTCGCAATATTACAAGCGATGCTTTTGCTGGAGTTGCTGCTGATGAATATGTAGACACTCGTCCTATTTGTGAACTCTTACGCCAATGGTCAACCTTGCATCCTGAGTTTGCCCACTTACCGCGTAAATTTAAGTTTGCAGTCAATGGTGCAAAAGAAGATCGCACAGTGTTGCTTTGCCATGACGTTGGTATTGAGCTCAAGAAAAATGCCGCTGGAGAATTAACTGCTGACATCTACGCTGGCGGCGGCATGGGTCGCACTCCGATCCTTGGATCCCTGATTAAACAAGGGCTCCCTTGGAATGTACTGCCAAGCTATCTCACCGCCCTGCTACGTGTTTATAACCGTTTCGGCAGAAGAGACAACCTCTACAAGGCCCGCATCAAGATTTTGGTGAAGGCTTTGGGCCCAGAAGAATTCGCACGTCAAGTCGAGGGTGAATGGGCTCACATCAAAAATGGTGATGACAACTTCACTCAAGCCGAGTGGGATCGTGTTGCGCAGCATTTCACAAAGCCGGCATACAAAACATTGTCTGCACTGAGCGCTGAACAAGTTTTAGCTAGTGCCCCAGAAGTAGAGCGTGCTGCATTTGCTCGTTGGATTGAACGTAACGTCAAGCCACATCAGATCCCAGGTTATACCAGCGTCATTCTGTCACTCAAACCACATGGCACAGTAGCGCCTGGTGATGCTACTACTGCGCAGATGAATGCTATTGCTGATCTCTCTGATCAATATAGCTTTGGAGAATTACGTGTCACCCATGAGCAAAACTTAGTATTAGCCGATGTTGAGCAAGCCAAGTTATTTGAACTCTGGCAAGAGGCCAAGAAGCAAAAAGTCGCCCTACCAAACATTGGCCTGTTGACTGACATCATTGCCTGTCCTGGCGGCGACTTCTGCTCATTAGCAAATGCCAAGTCCTTGCCGATTGCCAAAGCGATTCAAGAGCGCTTTGATGATTTAGATTACCTATTTGATTTAGGCGATATCAGCCTAAACATCTCCGGCTGCATTAACTCCTGCGGTCATCACCACGTTGGCAATATTGGCGTGCTGGGTGTGGATAAAGACGGAGAAGAGTGGTATCAGGTCACATTAGGTGGCGAGCAAGGCAATGACACCTCTATCGGCAAAGTGATTGGCCCTTCTTTCTACGCCGATGAAATTCCAGATGTCATCACCAATGTAATCAACACTTATGTAGGTGAGCGCAGTGGCGATGAGCCATTCATTGAGACTTATCGTCGCGTTGGGGTAGCACCCTTTAAAGAAGCGGCCTATAGAGATAAAGGTGAGAACGCTAAGAAAAAAGAGAGAGCGATTGAAGGGGGTGTTGCATGAGTCAACTCAATATCACCTCCCATCAAGAGATTTTGCATTTCCCTAAAGGCGGTAAACCCACCCTCGCCACAAATGAATGGCAAGTATGGAGCGGCAGCCAAGATGAAGGTGGTTTGCCTGACCTGGAGCATGGCGCCCACAAAGTATTGGTGCCGTTTACATGGTGGCTTGAGCATCATCATGAAGTGGATGTAGCTGCTAAAGCCAATAATGGTCAGATTGGTGTGTGGTT
Source organism: Polynucleobacter sp. MWH-Adler-W8 (assembly GCF_001889925.1). NCBI lineage: Bacteria > Pseudomonadati > Pseudomonadota > Betaproteobacteria > Burkholderiales > Burkholderiaceae > Polynucleobacter > Polynucleobacter sp. MWH-Adler-W8. Next base: position 16,320 of record NZ_LZFI01000005.1, read on the forward strand.
TGCTACTGATGATGACATTCTGAAACATGCCGATGTGATTGATGCAGGCAAACAGGTCTGGCCTTTAGTGGCAGCACACTTTCCTATCTTTAGAGATGGTCGCAGCTTTAGTACTGCCGCCTTATTGCGTAACCGTTTTGCTTGGCAAGGTGAGATCCGCGCCATTGGTGATGTGTTAATTGATCAGCTCCTACAGGGCGCTCGTGTTGGCTTTGATAGCTTTGGCTTACGTCCTGATCAAAAACTGGATGTCGCCTTAAAACAGTTTGATTTGTATACAGTCACCACCCAAAATAGCTGGCGTGATCAGCGTTCAACATTAAGCGCCTAGGAAATAGATTCCGTGACTATGAGAACAACGCCTACCAATAACAACAATCCGCTTGGCAAAGTGTATTTAGTGGGTGCCGGACCGGGTGCCGTGGATCTGATTACAGTTCGTGGTGCCAAACTATTGGAACAAGCGGACATTGTTTTCTATGACGCCTTGGTTGATCCTGAGATGCTGGCGCTATGTCCACAAGCCGAGAAGATCGAGGTTGGTAAGCGTTGTGGCAAGCTGTCTTCAGCACAGCAATTTATTAATAAGCGCTTAGTAGACGCCGCACAAAAGCATCAAGTGATTGTGCGCCTCAAAGGTGGCGACCCGATGCTCTTTGGTCGTGCCGATGAAGAAATCCAGGCTCTCAAAGCTGCTGGGATTGAAGTTCAGGTTGTGCCGGGAATTACTGCCGCCCTGGCTGGCGCAGCAAGCATTCAGCAGTCACTGACATTGCGCGGAGTATCCCGTAGTGTGGCGTTTATCACCTTAGCTCAGGGCACTGAGAATGTCGCTCCAGGGCAGCCGATTTCAAATCCTTCAGCTGACACTCTGGTGTATTACATGGGCCGCAAAGATGCTGCGCGTATTGCACAACAACTGATTGAACAAAGCCCCAATCAACATAGCAATACACCGGTACAAATCTTGGAAGCAGTGAGCACTGCACGCGAGCGTTTATGGATAAGCACCTTACAAGAGTTGGCTGCTGGCAAAGCAGATCAATGGTTTGATAGCGCCTCACCTGCACTTATTATGATTGGTGAGGCTTTGAGAACCTCCATCACATTAGCCTCAGATACTGCTGAGGAAAAAATTGATGAATGCCTGCAGAAAGCAGGCTAAAACGGTTACCCTAAAGTTGCAATCATCTCAATCTTGGGCGCAACTGTTTGAACCATCTTTTCGATACCATGCCCTGGGTTACTAATCTTTTGTGACACCAAAAGGCCAATCTTTTCTAACATCCCAATATCTTTATTGATAGCAGAGCGATCACGGTGCAATTTATGACTTAATTGCGTAATAGTTTTAGGCTCATTCATCACCTCCAGCATTAGACGTCTACGCGCCTCGGATAGCACCATAAACATCTCTTGCGGGTCTTCAAACGAAAAGGTGGCCGATTTCTTGAGCGCCTCTCCACGATCACTTTTTTGGGCGGCCTTTTTAGCGCGATCAAAGAAGCCCTCAACGGTATCGGTACGAATTATCATCTTTGTCATTTTTTACCCTTTTTTACTTCCTTGATAATTTCTTGCCACTCTTTTTCAAAACGTTCTAATGTTTTTTCATAGCTTACAAAAGATACTGGGGTCACCTTACCCATGTAGTGCTTGTGGTGATAATCATGAGCATTGTCAAATCCAAGCGCTCTGCCATTATCTTTTTGGCAAATCAACCGATTGATATATGCCAGGTTATAGCGAGTCACTACTGTTTTACCCTCACTGATATAACCCCAAACTTCAAAGCTCAAAACACCGCTACCTGCCTTTAACTTAAATGTTTCTCTTTCAATTAAGGATTCAAGCTTAGGCCTAACTTTTTTTGTCATGGCTCATTGTAATACAGGTATGTAATTATATTACATACCTGTATTACAAGCATGGCTAATGACTACAACCCTATATTTCGACTCCCAAAATCGACAATCGCTTGCAAGACAGCCAAATCCTCACCAACAGCAGGCGTCGCGCTTAATTGAACGTTGGGGAATTTACCCCGGCACTCTTCTAGTAAAACTGGGAAGTCATTTCGTAAGTGGCCACCCTGTCCAAAGAAAACTGGCACGATAGTCAATTCAGTAGCGCCTTTAGCGCTCAGGCTAGCAACCGCCTCCTCTAGTGAAGGCTGCATCATTTCCAAGAAAGCCAACTCTACAGGTATGCTGGGATGCTGCTCTTGCCATAAAGCAGCCAGACGATCAAAAGGCTCACGCCAGCGGCTATCACGGGCACCGTGCCCAAATAAGATCATGGCTTTCATGGATGGCTATACACTCTCTTTAATATGACTCAACTGTTATACGATTTACCGATAGCTTAACCTTATTTTGAAGATCAAATCAGACAGCCCATGACTAACTTACTCAGCCAAACTTGGTTCATCGCGCTCATGAGCGTCACGCTGATTGGAGCAGTTCTAGCTGCTGTTCACCATGCCGAAGTGATTGCCCATAAAACAGGTGAGCCATTTGGCACACTAATACTCTCTATTAGCGTCACCATTATTGAGGTGTCACTCATTATTTCAATGATGCTCACTGGTCATGAAGGATCTGAGTTCATTGCCAGAGATGCGGTATTTGCTACGGTGATGATTGTGATTAATGGCGTGATTGGTCTCTGCATCTTTATGGGTGGTTTAACCCATCATGAGATGAGCTTTCGTAATGAAGGAACTAATTCAGCATTAGCAGTATTAACTGCATTGGCTACTTTTATTTTGGTCATGCCAATTGTGACTATCAGCACACCTGGTCCTGACTTCACAAAGAGCCAGCTTGCTTTTGCAGGCATAGCTTCATTTGCACTCTACATTGCATTTTTATTCTTCCAAACAGTTAGTCATCGCGATTACTACTTGCCGAAGAGGGAAGATAAGAAAACAGATAGTAACGTTCATGCTCAAAAGCCCAGTGGACTGAAGACGGCAGTTAGTGGCGCTCTATTATTACTATCCCTGATTACTGTAGTAGGTCTTGCAGAGCTTCTTAGTCCGGCCATTGAGCGCGGTGTTGCAGCTGCAGGCGCGCCCAAAACGATTGTAGGTATTGCGATTGCACTGTTGGTATTAATGCCAGAGGGCTTTGCGGCTGTTAGAGCGGCTAAGGCCAATCGCTTGCAAAGCAGTTTGAACTTAGCTTTGGGTTCGGCTTTAGCCAGCATTGGCTTAACCATTCCGACAGTTGCAGCCATTGCGATCTTTTTTAATCTCCCGCTAAGTCTGGGTATTAGTGATCTCAATATGACATTGATGTATTTGTCATTCTTTATTGGCGCACTCACTCTAGCGATTGGTAGAACTACCCTCTTGCAAGGTGTAGTTCATATCATCATCTTCTTAGAGTATCTGTTCTTAAGCTTAGTTCCTTAAATAGGCAATCAAGCGAAGCGCTACTAATTATTAGTTCTTGCCTAAGGTAACACCATCCCTTAAGACCTCATAATGTAAGTGGGGACCAGTCGATCTTCCAGTTGAGCCCACCTTAGCAATCGCCTGGGATTGTCTTACAAAGTCACCCTGCTTTACCAGGATCTCTTGGGCGTGGGCATATCTTGTTACCACTGCGTTCTTATGCTGCACATCGACCACATAGCCATACTCTTGATCCCAGGCTGCGCGGATCACTACACCTTCGGCCGTTGCTAGGATTGGTGTGCCATAGGCTGCCGGGAAGTCTGTTCCTTCATGCCAAGCCGTTTGCTGGGTAATCGGGTCAATGCGATAGCCTAGGCCACTGGAAGCTTGAGGCATGAGTGGCAATGGTGAGGCCGTAGGAATTGAGCTCGATACATCCCAACTTTGTGTCAGGGATTTTTGCACTTCTTGCACACGATTGCTCAGTGCAATGGAGTCTTGTACGGTGCGATCTAAGCGAGCACCATACTGCTCACCTTGATTGCCTAAGTTAATCACCGCATTTGCCGGGCTGAGTGGGCCACCTTGAGCATTACCGAGATCCACCACATTGTTGCCGTAGTTAATTGAGTTGCTTGAGTTGCTAGCTAAATTCACACCATTGGTTTTTGCTAACTGCATACGCAAGTCGTCTAGCTGAGCCAAGTTACGCTGGGCTTCATCCAATCTAGCTTGAAGCTCCATGAGCTTGGTCTCGTAGTCATCTTCTGAGTTTGCAATAAAGCGCTTCTCTAAAAGATCTTTTTTCTCCATCGCATGCAAGATATCTTTGGTCTCATTGGTAACGTCGTTAATAGCAACGTTTGCGCCTACAAGCAAGGCCAAGCTGAGTGCTCCACCGAAAACCAAATGGCGAGCCGTAAGAGAAATCTCTCTCACTTTGCTGTGCGGTCCAGTCATGATTAATATTTGCATTTTTATTACCTTACCCCTGAATTCATTTCTAAGATTGGTTGCATCACTGCCATTACGATTCCCAAAACCATTAAGCCCATAGCCAATATTAATAAAGGTTCGAGCAAACTGGTAAATATTTTGGTTTTTTGCTCAGATTCGAGCTCAGCGTTCTCCGCCCCGTACTTCAGCATTTCATCTAACTTGCCAGATGCCTCACCCGAACGAATCAAGTGGATCAAGATTGGTGAGAACACCCCTTGGCTACCCAAGGCTCTGGATAAGCTGGTGCCCTCGCGTAATCTGACTTCTGTTGAATCAATCGCTGCACGCAAGACTGAGTTACCTAAAGTGCTACGAGCACTGTGTAGGGCTGTCAGGATAGGCACATTGGCAGAAACCAACATTGCCATCGTGTTTGCAAAGCGCGCCGTCTCAAAACCCAAAAGTAGCGGGCCTAATAAGGGTGCATTCAGTAAGGCACGATCCACCTTTAAACGAATGTCTTCTTTAGAGAGAGCACGACGCCCATAAAAGATAGCGGCGGCAACTAATATCACCAACAACCAACCCCAGTTCACAATGAATTCTGATAAACCCAAGATGAAGCGAGTGGAAAAAGGTAAAGCCTGCTTAGTACTCTGAAACACGCGCGCAATTTGCGGAACAACATACGTCATCAAGAACAAGACAATCATGAATGCCACACCCGTCAGCATGGCCGGGTATGCCAGGGCACCCATTGCCTTGTTTTTGAGGGCTTGACGCTTCTCCAAGAACTCAGCTAACTGTGTAAGTACTTGCCCCATCTTGCCTGACTGCTCTGCTGCTCCTACCACCCCTTGATACAAAGGATCGAATGAAAGTGGTTGGCCTGCAATTGCTTTAGATAAAGGTAACCCGGCACGAAGCTCAGCAACCACTGCCTGTAAAACTGTTTTGACATGGGCTTGGCTTGCTTCTTCAGCGAGCACAGAGAGTGCTTCATCAATCTGCACGCCCGATCGCACCAAGATCGCCACTTGCTTGGTAATGATCGCGAGATCTGCACGACTAAGCGGCTTGTTTTCTGAAAACCATTTATTCCAAAAACGCTGTTTGCCCCATTCGGTTTCGAGATCAATCGTGACAGGCACTAATTGCTTAGCCATCAGGGCCTGACGCACTGCACGCACGCTCTCGCCTTCAACGCTACCGCGCTCGCTCTTACCTGCGTAAGTTAGGGCTTCAAAGCGATAGCGTGGCATAGCTCATTTATTTGATTGAGTTAGTCGATTTGCTTAGTCAACTTCTACTGAGCCAGTAACACGCAGAATTTCTTCTGGAGTCGTTTTGCCTTCAGCTACCCAGCGCTTGCCATCGTCAGCTAAGGTACGCATGCCAGCTACTAAAGCTTGCTTACGAATATCACTCTCAGCCGCATGCTGATGAATCAATTCCCGAATCTTTTCATTCGTGGTCATGAGCTCATAAATTCCGGCGCGACCACTATAGCCAGACTCACCACAGGTAGGGCAACCTTTGCCGCCACAAGCCGAACAGGACATCCGAATCAAGCGTTGACCTAATACACCCAACAAAGTAGATGATAGTAGGAATGGCTCAATACCCATATCAATCAAACGCGTAACTGCTGAAGGGGCATCGTTGGTATGCAATGTTGCTAATACTAGATGGCCTGTTAAAGAAGCTTGCACTGCAATCTGCGCAGTCTCTAAATCACGAATCTCACCAATCATCACAATGTCCGGGTCTTGGCGCAAGATCGCGCGCAAGGCCCTGGCAAAGTTCATATCAATACGGGAGTTGACTTGGGTTTGTCCGATACCATCAAGATTGTACTCGATCGGGTCTTCCACCGTCATGATGTTATTAATCTTGTTACGCAAGCGCAGTAATGCGCCATATAAGGTGGTGGTCTTACCGCTACCTGTTGGGCCAGTCACCAAAACAATGCCGTGCGGACGATGAATAAGCTGATCAAATTGATTAAAGGTGTCTTCGGCCATGCCTAGTGCACGCAGGTCTAGGCGATCGTAATTCTTCTCTAACAGACGCAGCACCACACGCTCACCATGCGATGTAGGTAATGTAGATACACGCACATCAATCGCGCGCCCACCGACGCGCAAAGAGATACGACCATCTTGTGGCATCCGCTTCTCAGCAATATCGAGCGAAGCCATGATCTTGATACGAGAAACTAAAGCGGCATGTAGATCACGACGCATATCAACGATATCGCGCAAATTGCCATCCACCCGAAAGCGCACAACGGACTTGCGCTCAAATGCTTCCAAGTGAATATCCGATGCCCCATCACGGCTAGCCTGCTTAAGCAAACTATTAATCATCCGAATCACTGGAGCATCATCATTCATCTCCAATAAATCTTCAGAGACTGGCATTTCTTGTAAGAGGCGAGATAGGTCTACAGCCTCTTCTACTTCATCTACTACTTGAGACGCATTGAGATCACCTTCGGAGTACGCAGCATTCAGCGCCTCTAAAACTTCTTCGCTGGTTTGCTCAACACGAAGAATGGGGCCCACTAAACGGCAGATCTCTTGTAAGACTGAAAGATCTGTCTCAGGACTATGAATTAAGGTTGGAACACTCTCTTCACCACCCTCATTCACCGCGCCCTTAATCAGCAAAATCTGATTTGCTTTGGCATAACTAAAGGGAACGCGGGGAAGGTGCTGCATGGATTCGGGCTGAGCTCGTCTTGCTGGATAGTCTTATTGAATCGTCTTATTGAACCGGAATGGGCACTGGTGCACCAAAAGCCGGAACAGACGACGGTCTTACCGGAATTGGCTTAGTTAATCCAGAAGACGGCAGATTATTTGGCGTCTGATTCACTGGTTTACCAGGCGGAATCAATGGCGGCTCAATATCGGACATCTTCGTCAAATCCTCTTTAGGCAAGAGCATTGGCGCTTGCTTAAATGCAGTTTCAGTTTGCTGGACTAAGTTCAAACGGTTGGTAGTGATGTCGGCAGCTTGATCTTTATCACGCAAGATATAAGGACGCATGAAGACGAGCAAATTGGTTTTGGTCCTCGTCTTTGAATCAGACCTGAATAGCGCCCCAATAATTGGAATATCTTTTAAAAATGGCACGCCATTGGAGCCATCATTGTATTTATCTTCAATCAAGCCACCGAGCACAATGATCTGGCCATCATCCACTAGGACATTAGATTCGATATTACGTTTGTTCAAAATAATGCCGGACGCAAAGTTTTGGTTATAGATGGAAGACACTTCTTGATAAATCTGCATCTTCACTACACCGTTATCAGAAACCTGTGGGCGCACTCGTAAAGTCAGGCCAACGTCTTGACGGGTGTAGGTTTGAAATGGCGTAACAGTACTGGTTGAGCCTGTTTGCGCATACGAACCAGTGATGATCGGCACGTTCTGACCCACCACAATACGGGCTTCTTCGTTATCCAAAGTAATGAGGTTTGGTGTTGACAGAATATTCGTGCCTTGGGTTGTCGCCAAAGCAGTAATCAAGGCTGACATGCCATAAGTGCCATTGAATTTGGTAAGTAAGCCCAAGTTCAAACCAGGTGCGGGCGGAACAACAATGCCAGTTGCATTACTTGGATTGAGAATATTGTTGACGTTGGAACCCAGCCCAATAATGTTTGAGCCAGTCTGCCCCTCAGCATTGGTGTAATTGGTGCCACCAAAGCCAACGTTTTGATTACCAGAGCCAACCAAGCCCTGCCACTGAATTCCCAACTCTTCCGCATTGGTTGAGCTCACTTCAGCAATCAAAGACTCGATGTAGACCTGAGTACGACGACGATCTAGTTGCTCAATCACATGACGCAGATTGCGATACAAAGGCTCACTAGCAGTAATGATGATGGAATTGGTAGCTGGCTCTGCCTGAATAATGCCGCCGGTAGTTGGGTTGCTTGAACTCGTTAAAGCCGAAGTAGCAGCAGAAGATCCTGAAGCACCAGGAGCCGTGCTGGCTTGTTGATTAGCGGTCTGCTGATTGAGATTGGCTGCAGGATTGACGGCACCTGGCTGACCCGGAGTGCCGCCTACTTGTGCTGACAAAGAAGCATCGGCGGCCACAATTGCACGTAAGGTAACCGCCAATTTAACTGCTTCCGCATTCTTGAGCGGAACTACCCAAATGTTGCCGTTATTAGCGGTAGGCACATCAAGACGAGCAACCAACACACGAATTTGACGAATACGTTCTGCACTAGGACCGCGTACCAAAATAGAGTTACTTCGTGGCTCAGCCAAAATCATGGTTTTGAGCGAAGGATCGGCACCACCGGTTGAAGCGGTATCCAATACCTTGCTGAGGATGGTGGCCATATCTGAGGCAATGGCGTAGTTGAGTTTGATGCTTTGTACGTCGCTTGAAGTCGGTGCATCAATCGATTCGATCAATTGCCCAATACGCTGAATGTTGCTAGCGTAGTCAGTAATCACAATCGTGTTATTACCGGGATACGCATTAATGGTGTTGTTCGGCGATACAAGTGGACGTAACACTGGCAGTAAATTATTGGCAGATTCAAAATTGAGTCTGAACACACGCGTAATGATCTGATCACCCTCTTGCTTGCTCTTGCCCGTTGTGACTGAGTTACTAATGAGCTTAGCATCGGCCTCAGGAACTACGCGGTAAACGCCATTCACATCTACCAGCGCAAAGCCTGATGTTCGCAGGGCTGTAGAGAAGGCATCAATTGCCTTAGCCTTGGTGAGCGGTCTATTGCTAATGAGATTGATAGTACCTTTAACCTTAGGGTCAACCAAAATCGTTTGGCCAGTTGCCTTCGCTAAAACACTCGCAACAGACTCAATATCAGCATTAGAGAAGGACAAAGTTACAGCGCCCTCATCAGGCACAGTGCTATCAGAAGAAGGTGCGCGATTTGCTTGCGCGTAAGCCAAAGGCATGACGACACTCTCGCCGACAAAGCAAATAACAACCAAGATCGCTAAGCGCTTCTTAAAGTTGAGTTGCAGGTTCTTCTGCATTTGACTGAATACTTTTTGCATACTATTTTCTTTATTACCGCTATTCTTCACTTGTAAATTCATCTAAAAACTTAAAACTTCAGGCGATACGTATCACCTTCTTTTTTACCCAATAATGACAACAACCCAATTAAGGATTCTTGTGACTCCGGTGAGGCACTTGCTTCACCAGAAAATTGCATTCCTTTGCTACCAGCCTTATTGCTAAATTCTCCTTGCCCTTTTAATAAGAGCGGGCCACTTGTAGTTGATAAGGTCCAATTCATACCCGTATCAGCAATATTTGCAGCAATCTCGTAACCGCCTAATGGCTTTACAGGGCTTATAGGACTGGTCAGGTTACTTATGATAATTCGAATAACTCCTGACGATGGGGTATTTCCAGCCCCGAAAGCGGGTAAGTTAGCCATTAAGCCCGCTAAATTGATATCGGTCCAGCGTGCCCCAAGCTCTCCGCGAGGGCGTAAGGTGCTCCAAGGGTTACCCAATCCCTCCAAAACATTGGCCGGCAGCTTGATTTCATTAGAGGCAATTTGGGTTTTACTCAAACTCCAACTAATCAATTGAGGCTGCTCGAAAGCGGCAAATTGCAGCTCGGTATTACAAGTCATGGATAACAGCTTACAGCCAGTAGACCAATGGAAGCGTTCGGTAACGGACATAGGATCGCGGCATCCACCTTCCGTGGCATTGGGCTCGGAAAATGCCAAAGCCGCACTGCCTTGCCAAATCGTTCCAATGGGTTGTTGCAACATCACGCGGCAACCTGTTTGGGATGCAAGCGATCCACTTACCCAGCTGATCGGCATTTGGCGAACCATCACCACCAGGCAAGCAAACACCAATGCAGCCCAAAATAATTTAGGCAACTTGGGATGAGTAAAGTCGAGGACGAGTTTCATGAAATAGTCATCTACCTATTCATACCGGCTTGACCACCGTACTGCACTAGGACACCGCTGATATTTACTATACCTGCACCACTAGTAGAGATGACATTCAGTTGCTCTGGATATAAGCGCCAGGTCATACGCAACTCATCTAGCGTATCAAGCAGCACTGAGAACATGGCATCACTAGCTTGAAACTCAATCCGTGGAGGGTTATCAGCAGTTAGGCGAAGAACGCTTGGCTTTAAACCACGCGTGGTCAATACACCCCGAATTTTTTGCATCTCCATATCGTCCAGCAGGGTTACTGTCGCAATCCCAGGACTATAGGATGGAGCTTGAGAGGAGAAGCTTGAGGATTTAGCCAGCTTAATTAAGCTTTGCAATTGAGACCATTGTGCAGGACGCATATCCAATTGATTCTGAACGCGCTGACTGTATGGGGCAATAGCAAACAAATTAACTAGTAATAATAGTAAAACTACAAATAACAGCACAACTGCATTGCGTCGCTCAATTACAAAGCGCTGTAGTAGAGATGGCAATTGCTTGATGTCAAACTTTGAGGATGATGAAACCAGCGCGGCACTTGCAGATGTTTTACTGAAGCCACCCTGCACTTCAGAAAACTTCTGCTGCAGTGTTTTAGGTAGAGATTTGAGATTCTTCAAATCTTGCATTGAGTAATCTTTACTCAATAGCTCCTTTACCTTCTTCAAGAAAGTAAATAACTTTTCAGCGAACTGATTTAGTGGACTTTGATTCATTGTCCAAGCCCTGAATATGGTTCTAGACGATAGCGATTAGCGCTTAGCGCTTTAACCATTAAGCCTAACAAGCGGGCTTTTTGCATGACTTCAGCGCTGGCCTGCTGATTTGATCCTTTTAGCGCCCCGGGCTTAAATTCAAAATTGATAGCGTAGCCATCGTAATCAAGCTTTTGCAAAACCTCTGGCCCAAAGGCAGTCTTGAGTTGCTGTAGTTTGGCCGCCATTGGCGCAAAGTCTGCATCCGATACTAAGCCTTGGCGTCGCTGGTCTTGGGTCACTTGTTTTGTAAATGCAGTGATTACAGAATTTCCAGACGAGCTGCTTATGCCTATGGCTTTATCTTGTAATTTGTCTTGCGCCTTTTCTTGATTAAATTTGGTAATAGACACTGGTGTTAATGACTGGGCTGCCAAGACTTCGATTTGATTTCCCCACCGCCAGTTATCTACTACCAACCAACCTAAGTGCAAGAGATATCCAGCAACAATGCTGACGATTAAATACTTTGACCACTGTGCAGACTGACGCCAGATTGCTGGGTCTATCCAAGTTGCGCTTGCACTAACTACTTGGTTTCCATCTACGCGTTTACGCTTTAGGTAATTAGATAGATTTGATAAACCTTTACCTGCTTCGCGTCTAAATGTTTTAGGTAGCAAATTAAGAGAATAATTGGCTGACTTAGATGATGCGTTATCTTTTAAGAACTGTTTTGCACTAGGTGCTAACCAGCTCCAAGAGAGCTCAACCGCTGATGAGTCCTGCAATACTTTGGGAAGAGTAATACTGTCACCATCATGGTCGTCCGCCCTCTCAACCCAGGCCACGCCTAGCTGTAAGCCAGTACGCCGAGTCAGAATCAGAGCTTGTTCAACCCGTTGATAAGCAATAGATGGTACGTCAGAGACATTCCCAGAATCTGGAATAGCAAGCAATAGACATTCCGGAATTAAACGAACGCGTTGACTGATTAAGCTCTCTAGTTGTTTAGTGAGCCATGCAAACCATGCGCGATCAATGAGCGCAATGACTCTTTGTAATGCAGGCCTGCCTGGCATCGGCGGCATTGCTTGCACTGCAAGTAATTGCGCTCCAGTGAGCACATACTCTTCAATGAGATTGGGAAGTATTTGTTGCAACTTCTTGGCGTTTGCCAAGGGTACTTTTGCTTCGATCAGACGCACATCGATTGTCGGCAATAAGACTAATACTTCATCTGCATAAGGCATGGATTCGGTAGTGCCGATACCAGACTCAAAAGCGCCTGTTTCTAGAGTTGCATCGTCACCCTCAACTAAGCACCATTCAAATCGCTCTGCGCAATTAAGCTCAGACCACTCTCGAGCAGAATCCCCTGGGGATCCAGAACCAGAAAATGGTTTTAGGGGGCAACGTACTATTAATAAGCTCAAATGCTTTGTTCTTTGAATGGTTCTTTATTTGCTGATATTCAGTCAGAAATCACTTTGCCAGTCTTACTCCAGATCACTTGCGTGAAATTACCACTGGGCAAGGGGTTCTGGGATCTCTGAATTAGTGCCGAACTAACAAATATACCTCTTCCCATACGTATTTCTGAGCGGGCGAGCCAAAATTGGGAACGTACATCGACTAAGGAGGCATCTAGGGTAATGCCCTGACTGGCGCCCATCTTATTTAATAGGGTGGTAATTTCATCGGCGCTTTTGAGGGGGGTTGCCGCCCTTTGCTGCACAAAAGCCCCCGCTGCCGACCTTGTGAGCCCCGGTATTGCTGCCATTAATACCTCTGTAGAAGCCGTATTGACGTTAACTGTTGTTAAAATCGGTAAAATCGTTACAAAAGGTCTTATCTGTTCCAAAATGGCAGAACTATAGGATGGCAGCTTTAGCAGGCCTTCTAAGTCATAAATCGGCATATCCATCTGCAAAACACCCTGAGCAGTCTGCTGGGCCAGGCTTTTATCTAAGCCCAAAGCGTCAAGGAGGCGTCCATACTCCTGCACCCCAGGGGGATTGATTGTTTTAAAACTCTTATCCCAGAGATTGGCTAGATTGAACTGACTTTGAGCATCGATGAGTTGCCCCTGCAAAGTGACTGCAGCTATCTCGTCTGGCACATCCGTATTCTTTAAGAAATCCGCTACCTTTCCATCGGCAAGGGGCAAAGCCCAAGCTTCACCCAAATGGTCAATCTGACTATTGCGCTGATCTTCCACTAAGACCAGGCGAGCAAAATCAATTGCTGCGCGTTGCAACCACTGCGCTTGTACTTGATCACGTGCATTCTCAAGAGTTCGAATCTGAATTTGCTGACGCCACATCAAGCCCGCTAAAAGTACAGCAGCCACACCCACCACAATCAATGCAGTCACTGTTGCTGAGCCACGCTCGCGATGAGATGAATTGCACATAGGAAGTAAAGAGCGCACTCTTAAAGATGTCACAGAGCACCTCCCATTAAACATGATCGTGTAATGGGTAATGCAACATCTTTAATCCACCACTGCATGACAACACCCTGTTGTTCAGGAAGTAAATTACTGACATTAGGAGCGCTGTTAGCAGGAGGATTGGTGGAGGGAGTGGTGGCAGTGGAGGTAGAAGCATTAGTAGTAGCGTTGGGGCTTCCAGTGCCAGAGGCACTAATGCCACTGGTACCGGCACCACTGAGCACCGAAGTCTGCACCTGAAATGCTTGGCGTACTACTGTGGGTACTTCCAGACTTAACAGTAAATCACTTGATGCCAAATCAGGATCACGAGAGATGCCAAACCACAATGCGCCCGCATCAGATCTTTGCAATAAAGGCTTGCTGGTCCAGCGTTGCAATCCAGAAGGACCCATGCCATAGCCAGCAATTACCCAAGCGTCTACGTTGTCTGCGCGATAGCGACGTAAGAACCAAATATTTTTAGCACCAGATGCCACAGCAGAAACTGCACCTCCGTTAGCACCACCACCCGCTTGAGAATTTGCCAAACTACTGAGCTCATCGCGTACTAAAACCGATTGACAATCTTTTTCAAACTGGCGCACGAGTTGTGAGTAATCCGCATCTTGATTAGCGCGTCGATCAATCACTTCGCGCCCCCGAATCATGGCATCCATACCGCGCCATGCCATTAAGCCTACTAAAGCCATGATGACGAGCGCAACGATGACTTCCAGTAAAGCGAAGCCATGCTCTTGTGAATTTAGCCCTTGTTTATTCGGCTTTAGATTAATCATATTGCGCAATAAAATAATCCAGCAAGACTGAGTTGATTTGACATAATTTTCACCTCTCTCAAACCTATTTTTCCGGTCTCAATCCTGGCACTATTGAAAACTCTTTTTGATATTAGTGACTAGAGCTTAATCCCTTAAAGCGCTCCAAAACAGAGGAAAGTTTTTGATCGGTGATGTAGATACCAAACTTGTATCTAGCAAAATCAAGAAGCAATCTCCGACTGGCCTTGTTGCTCTGGCTGCTCGCGTATTAATTGCAAGCCCGGCTCAAAACTGGCTAAAGAAGCAGAAATAAATGTAAAGAGGCTACTTTTGGGCGAAAGGAGAAGTCCACCGCCAAAATGCTGAGCAGCGACCTCTGATTCAGTTAGGCGATATTCCTTGGAAAAACTTACCACTTGGCTTTGGCCAGTTTTAAAGATGTGAGCTGCATCCATGATCTACTCCTCTTGATAAATGAATGATATCTTCTTTGATAGGCATGGCGGAATTTCGCAAACTTATTTTTGCTAGCAGTCCTTGATTTAAAAAGCTGATGTTTAGAGGCTATGTATATGCTGGCCAATGCGATTTAGTAGATCGCCAAAACTTGGCTGCCCTTGGTAATACAGGCTAGCTACCTTTAGATATTCAGATTCAAATAACTTTCGATCTTGTGAATCACTCAGAAGAAAAGCTGGGTTTTGAGAAATGACTAAGTTATCGGACTTGGGAAAACGCTCTATCTTTCTAGTCTGATACCTATCAGTCTTAATAAAGCCTAACACTGATGGACAGTCTAAGAGGCAATATAGATCGTAGTAATGTCTTAAGAAATTCTTAGGAAATATCTTCCCTTCTTTGTATTGACGATACTTTGTAGCAATGGTTTGCAGCTTCTCTACAAATGTATATTCTGGCAGGTAGCAAAGGACGTCTTTAGCTCTATTGTCATTAAGCCCTTTGACGTACTTAATCGCATAATCGTATGCCCATGATGAAATATCTACCGCTTGATTTGGTGCTGTATCGTCAAAACCCAATTCCAATAAAACGCCATCCTTTAAACCACTAAGCAATGGTGTTGTAGATAGGTAATTTAAGCGAATCCCACCACTGCGCATTTTTTCTTGATCATCGAATGCATGATCTCGTATAACTTCTTGTATGCCAGAAATCTTAAGCTCACTGGCAACCCAATCGTAATAGTCTGCGCGAGATTTGATGTGCACTTCTTTATCTTGATTTTTTCCAGTCTTAACATCCATGCCTGCTGGCGGCTCAATACGAATATCAATATCTTCGGAAAAGCGATGGATGAGTCCAAACCCTTTGGATAATGAAGTTCCGCCTTTTAATTCAAATGCGAACCCTTGTTGCTGCACTCCCCACAGACAATGCATGATCCAGTAATCTTTTTCAACCAATGTAGGATCAATACCCATAGCATCTGATACTGCTGCAATCAGATCCCTGAAGTCCTTGTGGTCATGCAATAGCATTAAGTACCGCTTTCTGGGGGGCACGCAACCAAGATGAAACCCGCTTCTTAGTTCTGCCTGCACCATAAGTACTAACCATTTTTTGCAACTTAGCAGTTTCAAACTTATTTAATTGTTTCTCTGCCATAGCCAATACGTCGCTTTTATTCTCGGCAAGCGAATCTAGATTATTCAATAGATCTACCAACAGGAATTCTTTATCCACTTTTTTGGGGAAGCGCGGCTTTACTCGAAATTCAAAACTTCTATTGCCTAATTTAAAAATGCCATGACGCTTATGGTTGTACACCACGGTCTTGTTATAGAGCTGGGTTGTTCCTAGACCTAAAGAGTTATAGCCATTGGGTGAAAGCAATAAAAAGTTCTCATCTTTTAAAAAAGCTTCGACTAGATCTTCGTCCTTTGGAGGCACCCTACCAAACGCTGAGGACTTGGGCGAGTAATACAGTCCTTGGGCAAGCTTTTCTAAATCACCCGCATCAACTAATTGCTTTAAATGGCGATCAACCGCATTAGAGCCGCTTAAAAAGTCTTCTCTTCTATAGACATGGCCACTCTTTAAATGCGAGCGAAGTCTACCCAATGCGCTATCGCGCACTTCAGGTGAGGTACTCAAGGAGGGTTTTACTGGCTCTTTTTGCATGATTTTTTATTGAAATTTCATGCAATTTTAGCGTATCACCTACAAAACTGCAACCAAGATTGTCCCTAGACATTTATCACCCAATACCATCTGAGGTCGGCTTTTTAAGACCATAGGGAGGATTTTAGGAAGTAATGCTTCCCCCATCCACAGAAAGCTTTCCCAATAGGGGTGCATCTTATTTGCAACAAGGCAAATTACTGCGCTAGCAGGATTACATCACACCACCAGACGGATTGGAGACTACGGTAGTCAACCAAGCTAGACGGGGGCCGCTGGCTACATCTGCGCTACTCGGGCTAGATAAGTAGACAGTGACTTCAATTCTTCTAAAGGCTGGATTGGGGGTGCTGAGCACTTTGCGTTGACAGACAAAAACATAAGTCGCTTGAGGGCAACTAAAGGTAGTAGTTCCTAGTTCTGGCCAAGCACGACTCATACGCAAATCTAAAAGCGTATTGTCAGCGCTCCATAAAGCCATGGTTCTTTGTGAGACTGCGAGTTGCGTATCTGCACCATTTGCAATCGCACGTAAACCAGCAAGCATGGCAATGCTTAAAACTGCTAAACCCACTAACACTTCGATAAGTGCAAAGCCATTGCGATGGCGCAGAGCTTGATGAGTGTGATCGGATTCACTCATAACTTTGTCCAACTAAAACGGCCATTACGATTACGGGTCAATATTGCCTGCCTGGTATCTTGAGCACCACTTCCGGTGACTTGCTTAATGGGGATTTGCAAAACTTGCGCCACTTGCTCGCCACCTAAAGTGAGTTGGAGTGGAGCAATCTCAACAGGCTTATACCAAGACTGAGGACGATACACATCAGGCATCAGACCTGAAGGATTGTTGACTGGACTTACAGCACCATTGCCAGCAAGTGAGATGGCTTGGCCGCCAGTTGCGTTGGAACTTGAGCTCATAGACCCTGCAGATCCCTGAGAGCCATAGGCGCCGTTACTATTAGGAACAAAAAATCGCCAGCCTGCTGAATCAATTTGCGCAATCATCGGAGTACCAGACATAGCGCTTTCGTCTTGAGCAAGATTGAGTGATGAGACGAGTTGATCAAGATTGTCTTTCCAATAACGCTCATCATGATTTGGAATAGCTAAAACGGCTACACCCAGCATCACTGCCATGATGGCAATGGCAACAAGTAACTCGATTAAGGTAAAGCCAGCGTCTACAGCTCTTCTCATTTTTGAGGAATAGCTTGCCAACATACTCTTCGCCACTACATTCAACCGAATTAGCTTAGATGCAACTAAAGACTTACTGCCAATTGCCAATGTCGGCATCGTTTCCGGTTCCGCCTGGCTTACCATCTGAGCCATAGCTAAAGACATCGATTTCGCCATGAGTACCTGGGTTGGCATATTGATATGGATTACCCCATGGATCTTTTGGAATGGAATCTAAATAGCCACCTACTTTCCAGTTCTGCGGAACAGGTTCTGAAGTGGGCTTTTCTACCAATGCTCTGATGCCTTGCTCAGTGGTGGGGTAGCGACCGATATCAAGACGATAAAGCTTGAATGCCTGCACCAGAGTGCCTACATCATGTTTAGCAGCTGTCGCACGTGCCTCATCAGGGCGCCCCATGATCTTCGGAACAATTAAAGTCGCCAAAATACCAATAATGGCGATCACCACCATGATCTCAATTAAGGTAAAGCCAGCATCTCCACCCTTTTTCGGTGCGGACATAGCAAAACGAGTAGCTCCAGAGGCTTTAGAGGGTGACTTTTGAGTCAAAAAAGCAGGCTTACTGGCAGACATGAAGCGAGCAATAAAGTGAGACATATGGTGGCGCTTTCAATGATTTAAACTAAATTAAATTTTATAGGTATTTTGTCACTTTGAGCGAATTTATCAAACGAATACAGGACAGGCTAAAGAGCTCTAAACAGGCCCCGAAGCAAGAACCTGACGCTGCCTCAAAATCGGGCAAGCCAAACTATGCTCAAAGTCCCTTGGCAATTTCCTTAAACCGATTGATCCCTACTAGCCCAGCCAATCTCACCAAGTTCGTAACCTATCTCCTGATGCTTGCATGCGCCATCTCAGCAACCTATTGGCTCATGAGGTTGGTTCAAATTCCGGGAACACCAAATCAGCCAAGTAATGGGATTTCTAAAGGCCTGACTTTGTATTCGAATCAGGATGCAACTGCTGGCTACGCTTTGTTTGGTAGTAAGCCACTGGTGACTGAGAATATTTATCTGCGTGGCGTTGTAGCAACCTCAAAAAACCCTGATGGCTCACTTGATGGCTTTGCTATTTTTGAGATTGATGGAAAACCAACCAATGCCATTAGTGTTGGTGAAACTATTGGTAAGGGCTTGAGCCTGCAAAGCATTGGTGATGAATCTGCCATCCTCCTCTATCAGGGTCAGAGGCTGAGTTTCAAGCTCAACAAGGCCACTAAAGATAAGAGCGATAAAACTAGTAGCTCTAATAAGAAATAAGCATTCCAGTCAGTATGAGACCGAACGCACTCCCTCGGCTTCATCAGGCAATCTTAGCCGCTATCTTTAGTGCGGTAGCCCTACACTCTGGCATTTGCCTAGCCGCCGAATCTGATGATATCTTTCACATGGTTCAACCAGAAACCAAGAGCCAGCTTTGGATCAATCCAGGCATGGCTTCTTATCACTTTGATCAAAGCAAAAACTATAACAGTGGTAATTGGGGTGCAGGCCTAGAGTATCGATTCAATACCGTTGCTTCAGTAACAGCAGGACGCTTTTATAACAGCGATCGCGCTTACTCAAACTATGCAGGCATCTACTATCAACCAATTGCTATTGGCCCAATCAAAATTGGCGCTGTATTTGGAGGTTTTAATGGCTATCCCGCAACCAATAATGGCGGCTGGTTTGCTGCAGCACTGCCTGCCTTATCCTGGGAAGGTGAGTGGGTTGGGGCCAACGTCTTCATTATTCCGACTATTGGGGATCGGGTGCAT
Source organism: Polynucleobacter sp. MWH-Adler-W8 (assembly GCF_001889925.1). Lineage (NCBI taxonomy): Bacteria > Pseudomonadati > Pseudomonadota > Betaproteobacteria > Burkholderiales > Burkholderiaceae > Polynucleobacter > Polynucleobacter sp. MWH-Adler-W8. The sequence continues at coordinate 35,671 of NZ_LZFI01000005.1, forward strand.
GGGGCGATATCGCTACAACTAAAGCTAAAGGTATGGGAATAACATTACGCCGCCCAGAGATGTTGAAGAGGCATGCTCTTCTGAGGCTCTTAGAGTTCCCCATACTCATTGCGTTGATACTAAGCATTGCCCTGCATATAGCGGCCTGGAAAATGCTACCGCATTATGAGCCACTACCCACTGGCAAAAGTCATGGATGGCTCAAGATTTTCTTATTAAATGCAAATGACAGCCCTGAACAAGGATCAGAGGCAAACAAAATTCAGAGCAAGTCTCTGATACCGACGACCCTACCCCCAGAAACATCTTCAACCCCCACCAATCAGCAAGCAAACTCTAAAGTAGTCGATGCACCCTTTTTTATGAGGCCCACTCCTGGACAAAATCTTTTTGGCTCTTCGCTCAACAAATCATTGCCCAGCCCAAACACTCAAGAAGAATCCCATACCAAAGACCGGCGTTGGGAGACACAGGTACGCGCTCAAAGTCAGCAACGTCAATTTCAGTTGAATCAAGCTATTGCTGCTTTTGACGCCCAACAAACACAAAGGGGAAGGCAATATTTCTGCGAGATTAGCCTGAATGAAGATTTTTCCGCAGCCTATCTTTCTTGCGAGCCAGCTGGACTTCAACAGGAGCTTCGGGGAATGCTTTCTGGGACGCCCATTCGCTGGCAAGAGAATAAAAATGGGCTATCCAATATTCGCATATTAGGACAGCCCACACATTCAAACTAAGTTGAGAGATCCACTAAAGAGCCCTCAAGCAATACTGATTATTGCGCAGCTCCATTCACTACACTTGGTTTACTCTGAAACACGCTTTGCGCAGGAACTGGCTGTTGCGCCACAGTGGGATCAATCAAGCTAGAGCCAGGCAATGTCAGACCGCCAACTACAGATAAATCCAAGCTGCTACATTGAGCCATTGGCAACGTTGTGAAATACACGCCACGTTGCAACCATTTAACGTAATAACTCGTTGAAGTGGCAGATCCATCAGAGTTTGTTTTATTAACAGTACCAGTTGCATCTTGCGCAAACGGAATGTTCACATCACTCACCCATTGATTATTGGAATTACAAGCCGCTTGTGCACCAGAACTATCAATGCAATGTCCTGGAACCCATAAATTGCCAGGCTGTGGAGATTGAAAGCTAATGGTTCCGCCAACATAAGATGCAGTGTTCCCAGGCAACGCTGGAACTGTATAGCTCAAGTTAATTGGCGGATCAAAGGTCGGTGAACTACCACTAGGATTGGTTAAATAAGCATAGTTATCCCACTGACCACCAGACTGCCATGTGTAGTAAGTAGTACTTCCACTGGATGGACTGCTGATGAGATTAGAGCAATAAGCCGCTCCAGCTACACCACCACTTGCTGTACAAGCCATAGCTGATAAATTATCAGCGGTATACAAATTGTAGAAGTGGGATTGTTGATTTGGATTCAAAGTACTTGATGTCCAATCAATCGCATGTCCACCAATTGTTGGTGCGCCTGTAGCTGGATCCCATCCAATATTTTGCTTACTCGCACTTGGACTACCATTAAAGGTGTTCACATCGGTCAAAGTCGTTGTCCATGCTGGGCAGGTTCCGCCAACACAATAGAGGGTTTGCGCTGCTAATTCGGAAGGTTTGATATTGAGCTGAGACTGCTTTATAACTGGTGCAGTTGCTGGTGTGTAGGTGCTGTAAGCGCATGAGCCGCCACTGCAATTCCATTGCGACATTTGGAAGTTGTAATTGGTATTTGCACCATTGATCCAACCACCACCACCCCGAATTTTGTAGGTGCTGTCAGTCAAGTCAGAAAAGCTCACTTCGGTAGAGGGAAAGTTTGTAATTGAGCCGTTGTTATTCCAGTCAGCAAATCCTGTGAAAGTAAATTTGCTCGTGCTTTTCGACCAAGTACCGATAAGCCCAATATTATTACTAGAGCTTAAAGACTGGCATGCACTTAAGTTACAAATCTGTTTAACGATCGCAATATTTCCATAAACACCATTAACCTGGTCGCCCCAGAATCCAAAATTAATACCCAAGCCATCCAATTGGTCAAAATTACCCACATTGGTTGTGACTTTTCTTAAGGTGCCCGGCATCTTATGAACGGTGTATGCAGTTCCATCTGGGCCATCTACAGTTGTTGCATTGAGCTGAGCCGGCGTATCTTGAGACCAGAAATTCAAGCCATCATAGTTTGCTTCACCAATCTGGTTAGTTGAGCCATGCTCACTAATAAAAAATCCTGAGTTTGTGTAAGCAAGCTTAGCGCCAGTGTTTTGGTCGTATAAATAATTTTGCCATGTTGAGTACTGCACATTGGGATTACTTAAGCTTGGGTCATAGCAAGACTGTGTACCTGACTGCGTATCGTTCCAAAGGTAAATACCATTACCAAAGCGAAATCTACCACTCACTTTTGGACTATTACTCGTATCGTCAATGATGCCGTAGCCAGTAGTGAGAGACGTATAAACCACAGTACCCGCCTGATGATTGCCGCCATTTATCTGATAAGTGGTGATACCTGTGGTGTCTACTGAAACATATCCAGAACCGTCATCACAGCTACCAGCCGCTGAAGAGGCGAGAGAACTGCAAAACTTCATTGTCCACTTACCATAAGGAGCGTATACCGCTGCGTCACCCCAAACAGTGCCATGAATCTGAATATTCTTTTTACGGCCATCACCATCTTTTTGAATAAAAAGACTGCCGATAACATCAATTGATGAGTCGGCATTTTGAGTTACTGTCAACACTGCATTAACCCATGATGGATCCGAGCCGACTGAACCCCCTGAAGTGGTGCTAGTACTGGTGTCATTACAGAGATTCTGGTCAATTAAAGCAACATACTGACCAGCCCCTACGTTTTGCTCAGGTGCCATGAGATTAATCATGCAGCTAATATTGCCGGCACCACTAAAGGTGCCGCTTGTTGGATCCTTGGCATATGACGTTTGTTGATTCGTCATGTATGCAGAGTTTGCAGGCGGCGTTGGGTAGCTGGCGGCGGAAGAAACATTGATTCCGCAGCAGACCAGCGCACCAATTAAAAGAGATTGAATCGATTTATTCATTGAACAATATCCCGTTAAGAAGAGTAAGCATTATTTTTGGGGAGGAACCGCTGAGATAGCAGTAGGTAATGTGTAGTTAGATGTTGCTGCTCCACTTGGCGTAGTAGATGCACTGCTACTACCTCCACCGCCACCACCGCAGGCTGATAAACCTAGTGCCACCAACCCCACTAGCAAGAAGCTACGGAAGATGTTGATATTGGAATTTCGATTAGACATAGTCTTTTTCTCTTTCTTTTTCTCTTTTTAAGCGAAATGAGGAACAGGGTCATAAAAATGACATTCTTCAGTAATATACCAAAATTTATAACTAATTAATCGTAAGAAATATGAAAAGAAGCCCCAAAAAGGTGATGGCGGCACAAATTAACGCTTAGATCAGGGTAATCATGCGTGTTTGGAGTTATTGAGCCAGCAAATGGCCGTGCAAAAACATATAAAAATGAGGAATTCCTAAAAGCACAAGCGCATTTAAATGCCCCTACCTTGAGCTAATAAGCGCTTGCCCTACTATTTAAGGATCCGCAAAAAACTTAACAGATGCCAAATAACGACCAAAACCCCAATGACAGCTAAAATCAGTGGGCTCAATTCCAGTCTAAATAGGCGTACTCTTTTGTTCACATATTCAATAGACAGCATGCCAACCCCCTTTAGTAATGACCCAAAGAATTAGGGTAAACCAAGCTAAAGATCTCGTTATCAGGTAATTACGCATTGATTTGACGGAATTGGATGATTGGCACAAGACAATTCGAGAATAGCCAACCCACCTAATGAATCGAAACCCTTTCCCACCGTTCATTTAGCCCTAGCAGGAAGCCAGGATGTCTACTGAGTTTCATTTTCAACAAATGATTTTGGAACTTATAATCAACTCATGATTGGTCTACTGTCCGCCTTTTTTGCATCCTTTATTGCAACTTTGCTCATTATTCGTTTTGAGCATCTACATAGCCATATCTCTGCAGACTCTGATTTATCGGGCCCCCAAAAGTTCCATAAGAAAGCCGTACCAAGAATTGGGGGCATTGGTATTGCCCTAGGCATCTTGATTGCCATACTTCTGAAGCTTCAAGCACAACCTACTTCCGTCATTGAATCAACCATTCTCATTTGCGCTATTCCAGTCTTTGCCACCGGACTAACAGAAGATCTCACCAAAAAAATTAGTGTGCGTATGAGGCTTTTGTTCGTGGCTATTGGTGCACTTTTAGCAATCAATCTTTTAAACATTCAGATCGCCAAGCTTGATATACCTGGGGTTGATTACCTCTTAGGATTTTCGCCAATTGCAATTGTATTTACTGTATTTGCTGTAACTGGACTATCAAATGCCTACAACATCATTGATGGCTTCAACGGTCTTTCGAGCATGGTGGGGATGATTACCCTTATGGCACTTGGATACATGGGCTACGTACTTGCTGATCCAATATTGATTTCCTTAAGCTTTATTATGGTGGCCGCCATACTTGGCTTCTTTGTTTGGAATTACCCCAGAGGACTTATCTTTCTCGGTGATGGTGGCGCTTATTTGATAGGTTTTTGGATTGCCATTATTAGCATCATGCTGGTATCGAGACATAGCAACGTATCCCCATGGTTTGCCTTGCTAGTGAACGGCTATCCAATCCTAGAAACCCTATTTACGATCTATCGCAGGAAAATTCACCAAGGTAAGAGCCCTGGTCAGCCCGATGGCATTCACTTTCATTCATTAATTTTTAGACGCGTCCTGAGTTCAGGAAAAAGTGGCGCAAAACAAGACGATTGGTTTACAGCAAACGCCAGAACATCACCTTACCTTTGGATGCTAACCAGTCTAGCCATTATTCCGGCAATTCTTTGGTGGCAATCAACCCCTATTTTGATGGGATTTTTTACCGTTTATATATTCAGCTATGTATGGCTCTATAAAAGAATTGTGTGCTTCAAAACTCCGACCTGGATGCATCCAATTAATTAGCTTTATGTCGTCTATTCTGACTCATGGATATCCAATTAAAAGCCCTGTTTTTAGTATGAAAAGATCCAGGAATAGAGACCTCTTAATGCTTTTGAAATAGGATAAAGGCTATGCACAACATGCCAATTTCTAAGCTCGAATTTCCAGAAGCACTTGAGCTAGCAGAGACCGCATCAATTTTTCAGGATTTAGAATTTGTCATCAAATCAACCAGAGCCTTATCTTCAATGCTAAATGAGGGAAGTAAGGATGAAGTGGTCTTGAGAGGACTATTCACTGCCGCACTTGTAATCTATATCCGCTGCTTTACTTCTGGCAAGAGAATCTCTTTAACAAGCGACATTTACAAGTCACTTCCTGGTGAGCCGATAATTTGCCACCAGCAATACAAAGATACTAGAGATAAACACATTGCACACTCTGTAAATGCTTGCGAAGAGATGATAATTGGAGCCACTCTATCCCCCGAAAACTCCTCCAACCGTGAAGTAACTGGATTGGCATACTTAACAAGCTCACTTACAGCCTATGATATAAATGGGATTGAGCAGTTAGGGCGACTAGCTGAATTTGCCCAACAATATATTGTTGAAAAACAAAAGGTTCTTGGTGAGCAAGTTTTCTCTATTGCAAAAAATATAGATATAGAGACACTGTATAAAGGCAATAAACTCAGAATTACTCCCAAGGGAGGGCCGGCTGTAGCTGCAACCCCAAGAAATACTTGATACATGGTGTTAGCAGGCTTATCGCCTTCTGGTCCATATACCATATAGACCCATGGCAAAGTCACATTTTTGAAATTTGCTTTAGAGCGCCCAAGGTCGAAAAAAGATTTGGGTCAATTTTGCGATTTCAGAACAAAAAATGGACTTCAAAAACGATTTTGCTCGCTTTAAAAAATTAAAAAGTTTTGAATATATTTTCTTAATTCAGAGGCAAATGGAGATTGCGTCATTTTTTAAAGAGTGTGTGGACACGCTTTAACAACTCAATCTAGATTGTAAAAATGTTAGGCTCTCAAGCAATTTCAGCCGATACCCAAAGTAATTAACTACCATTACTTGAGACGCGAAGTAATAGCTTGTCATCTGGAAAGAGTGTCTCAAGGATGGAAATCATATCGTTAACTAGGTTGATTGCGTCCGGCTCCACCGAGTTTAGACTTCTATGGGCCACTCTTGGTATGCGATGCAGTCGATGAAGTGGGTTATGGCAAGTTACAAAATTGGTATCCCTCACCGCGGCCCAATTCCCATGAATAAAGCCAGACGACCAATCATAGTACTTATCGTAAACATCCTTAGCGCCACAGTCATTCGCCAGTTTTCTTAGGTTACTGCTAGCCCAGTGACCAACATCTATATCCAAAAACTCTTGCCACATATCTTCATTAGCCATTGAGTGGAGAGCCCCCTCATCCATAAAGAGTGGCAGATCCCCGTGTGTTTGCTGAATCTTCAAAAATGCCAGCTTTGCTTGGCCTGCGCCGTAAACGCGGTAAGACTGCCACATTACTGGCGAATCTAAGCTTGCAAGATACTTAAGCGTAATGACACTCTCTACTATGGCTCTAAGCGAAATAACACCAATAATCCGCGCATGAATACGATGCATCCCAATCTCTTCAAGAATGCTCAACCCATACAGAACCAACCCAAATGCAGAATCTAATCGGGCATCTACACGTCCTGCCCGGATGTTTTTCCTAAAACTTTCAACAACACTATCTCTGGCTGCATATAAAGCATTGCAGTCTATTTCAGTATCAATGAACTTATAGAGCTCTTCCGCTGATGGATCAATACAGCGGGTATCATGAAGTGCCTGAGCCCAGAATTTTTCAATCCATTCCCCTGGATTACTCCGCCGGACCGTCATTTCCATCGCCCGAATTGAAGGGCGAACAGATCGCATATCGCCTCTGTCTGGGAAAAGCCTGAAGTCTTCAAGCGTCTCTGCAAACGAAGAAGGAAATTGCATTCGACCTGAAATAATAGGAATAATCACTTTGAACCATCGAATATCAGTAGATGCCTCCGACTGATGGTCGAATACTTTTGCAACTGCTAGGGCCAGCGTATTCCAATCCTCATCATTGGGCTCCACATTAAGCTCAGCTCTCCACCTTTCAAGTCCAGGAAGATTTTGTATAAGAAGAATTGGCCTTAATGCCGCGCACCCAAGAGGATGGTTTAAAGCTAGTGAAATAAAATCATGGAACTCTTGATCGCTAACTTCCGCCAATTTGGTTTGATCGACCATAATTGTGAAATCAAAACCCACATCTGGATCGACTGGTTTCTCGTCGATCCTCTCGCCACTTTCCTGCAGGAACCAGCGGCGGCAATGTGCCGCCATCTTTCGAAAAATATCAAGATATTCGCGACGCTCCAATACGCCCGTCAACAAAACTGCCCATAGCATTTCTGGCATATGCTGATCAACCCACGATGAGGTCTTCATTTTGTCCATCTGCGCTAGAGGAGGGATCAGCCTGCTACCAACATGCTTATGGTCACCGAGCATGCTGATATTTAGCGAAGAGAAACGCGAATCCTGCCGCCTAGCTTCACGATCCCTTAATTTCTTGACTTTCCTTTTAGCGCCTCTAGCCATACTTTTTGCCCCAAGTTACTTCTATCAGCTTAACATCATTTATATAAATATGTATCTCATTATTGACATTTAAGTATTAATGTATATAATGAGATACATTATGCCAGCACGCCCAAATCACCTTACTCAAGCAACAGCAGACAAGCTTGCGGCCCTTGGTCAGCAAATCCGAGCTTATCGCAAAGCGCTAAGCATTAGTGCAACAACGGCTGCGCAAGCCGCTGGAATGTCACGCATTACCCTACATAGGATTGAAACTGGCGAACCCTCTGTCACCATGGGCGCTTACTTCAACGCCATGACGGCTTTAGGGATCAATTTTGGAATTGTCCCCATAGAACTTCCAGAGGCTACAGCACCACGCCGCGATGATGATCATCGTGGCTGGATACCTGCGCGCATACGACTAGCTGATTACCCACAACTCAAACAACTTGCTTGGCAGGTACACGGCACCGACGAACTAACCCCAACTGAAGCACTGAGCATTTACGATCGCAATTGGCGCCATATAGATGAGGGCTCATTAACTGCCCATGAGAAAGAATTAGTTGAAGCACTCCATTTAGGCCTCGGAGAATATCATGCAAAACTTTAAACGCCCGCACCATCAGAAGATTGCTCAGGTACTTCAAGCGCTAAATGGGCCACTCCTTAAAGATCATGAATGTTACTTTGCGGGCGGCACGGCAATGGCACTACGTTATGGCGAATATAGAGAATCTGTTGATATCGATTTTTTGATATCGAATCTTGATCAGTATCGCACCTTACGAGAACTACTCACCAGCCCAGCAGGAATTTCTGCGATCGTTCGCGCAGATGCAAATCCTCTGGAACAAATCGGGGATATCCGCGCTGATCAGTATGGCATTCGAACGAAAGTACAGATAGGCAACAGCACAATCAAATTTGAAATTGTTCTAGAAGGGCGAATCGTATTAGCAATTCCCGGGGCTAAAGATGAAATATGCGGAATTACTACCTTGTGCCCTTTGGATATGGCAACCAGTAAATTACTCGCTAATGCAGATCGCTGGAGAGACGATGGGGTATTTAGTCGAGACATTATCGATCTGGCAATGATGAATCCGTCACTCCCATTGCTAAGGGATGCGATAGTCAAAGCCGAAAAGCCTTATGGACAATCCATACTTCAGTCACTTGAAAAATCGATTAACCGCCTGCAAGACCACGATAACAGCTGGTTAGATCGCTGCATGATGGTGATGGATGTGAATGTGCCTAAAGCCACTGTTTGGAAACAACTCAACAACTTACTTAGAGTGCTGCCCAAGCGAGTCCCATCTTAGCTGATTGAGTTGCACCCCAAATCAAAATTATCATTGGAGCGCCTGAGAAAACCTATGGGATGCTAATGCCGCATAGCGCGCGTAGTTAGGTTGCTAGGCAAAAGTCTGCTGGCCTGACATGCCTACTTTAAAGAAGCTGCCTATCAAATGTTCTGCTGCAAAGAGGGGTCTGGCTGGTCCATACATTCGTTAGGTCTTACTCAGTAACGCTCGAAAGGGCAGAGGATGCAGAATCGTCTGTCTATAAGCCTCTAGTTGCGGGACGCTTAACTTAAATTACTCTAAATGAAGCAGGGTCAACTACTGAATTCTATGGATGCTCCAGGCTTCGAAGCCCCTATTAATATTCAAGGTCCATGTAGGAGCGTTCTCATAAGCGGAAACTAGCTGAGTAATACCGTAGCAATATTCACCCGCATCAGCAATCTGCAAGCCAGCCACCCATACATCTTCAAAATACAACGGCTGTGGCAGCTGTTTTGCGACTTCATTTGGTCGCCACTCACCTCGACAATCATCCAAAAAAACAACGAGCTGCTTACCTGATGCGTATGCTAATCCGCCTTTGTCTCGTTTTGAATTCACAGCCTCTACAACCCTAGTCACAATATCTTTATTCCTTTCTCTGCTATTACGTAACTGGGGAACCATTACATGCTCAGTTAACCACGTTGCGCCCGTCTCCGAATTAACAACAATACCGTCAGCTCCAGTGGGATCGCTAGTGAAAAAATATTTTTCTGCTTTGTATTCAAAATTGAGTACTGCACATATCAACCAGTTTGCAAGGGCCTCTCTAGAGCGCATACCCCCAAATAGTGTGAATGGTCTTCCTGATTGCAAATGAGTCCCGTCCTTAATAAACGGCTTCAATTCTTTGAGCGCAACCTTGAGGCTTGTGAACTTAGTTACGGAATGCTTCATATAACTATCGATGCCATTTTAAAAATTCATTCTCTTGTAATGCCCTCCTTAAAGACTGGCTTAGCTTAGCTTAGCTCAACTTTGCTTTAGGTTGCTCTGGTTCAAGCAAGTCCTGGATGGAGCACCCAAAATACTGGCAAAGGATATCCAATACCTCCAAGTCCACGCGCTCAGCATCTTCGTAATACATCCTAGTTAGCGTCCCGCGATTAATGCCGGTATCCCTGGCGACATCAGAAATTTTCTTCTTATGCTCTCCAAGTAATCTGGATAGATAAACTCTCAAAATAACCTGCTAATGATTAATTTTTATATTAAATAGTATAAAAGACTTGCAAAAGATCAAAATATATTTATAATCATCTATAGAAGATTAAATTTATCTTTAAATATACAAAATTTTCATTAATTTTATCAATAACTAAGGAGTTATCTACTTAATTACCTAGACAGATAAAGCATGTAATAAAGCCCAAAGGCGATTTACCTCATACCTCAAAAGCCAATCCCGACCACAGAAAGCCATATATGACGAACCCATCAAACAATGCATCAGCATTAACCCATGCAAATCTGAGCGACTTAAAAATCAGAATTGATCCCAGGGAGCTATTGGCCAGCACCCTTGAGAAAATTGAGGGTGCCTACGCATACGCATCCATTCGCGCCTATAGAGCTGACTTCAATGCCTTCATCCAATTTTGCGAGGAATGCAATGAAGATGCATTGCCCGCCCTCCCCTTAGTTATAGCTAATTTCATTACCAAGCTCACAAACAGCGAGCGAAGTTCAGCCGGTATTCGTCGAGCTCTTTGTGGGATATCCACCATTCATAAACTCAATCGCTTAGATGATCCAACCAAGGATCCGGATGTCACCATCGAAATGCGCAGAATGCATCGCAAGTTGGGGCGCTCCGCAAAACAAGCAGGTAGCATTAATCTAGATACCCTAGACGAGATGCTCCTCGCTACCGATGATTCCATCAGGGGCCTGCGTGATCGCGCTTTATTGCTTGTGGCCTATGACACACTATGTAGGCGTAGCGAATTAGTATCACTTCAAGTCAAAGACATCAAAATCCATATCAAAAATGGCATTGAGAGCACTTCAATTTTGCTAAGAAAAAGTAAAACAGATCAAGATTCCATGGGCAAATGGCTGCGCCTGAGTCAAAGGGGCGGCGTTGCATTAATGGAGTGGATAAAGGAACTTCCCGAGGGGCAGGAAAAAATCATCACTGGTATTAATAGGGCAAATGTCATTGGTTCTGAAGTTGGGGCAGGCCAGATTAACCGCATATACAAGAGGATAGCTAGAGCAGCTGGATTGGATGAATCAGTTATTAAGGGGATCAGTGGTCACTCGATGCGAGTAGGTGCCGCTCAAGATCTATTGAGCTCTGGCGCAAGCATGCCAATCATGATGCAACGGGGGAGATGGTCTAAGTCAGATACGGTGATGCGGTATGTTGAGCATATTTAAATTTTTCAGCAGGGAATAACGATCTCAATACTCCATATCCCCCAATGCGGGTGTACTCATAAAGTGCAAGTTGGGGCCCCATAAGCTGCAAGTTGATACACCTGTGGGTTCATGCATAAAGTGCAAGTTGCCCCCCCATAAGCTGCAAGTTGAGAGACCATAAAGTGCAAGCGCCGCCGAGCCTTATAAACACTGCATCTCTATTATTAACTTGACAATAAATACTTTAGCGAGCTAGACTACAAGCTTAACTAATTACTTTAAACCACTATATATATGTCCAAGCAAGAGATTACCAAAACAATTGTAAGTTCAATTAAAAGTCTTAACGCTGATGATGCTCGCGCCTGGACAAAAATTGCTCTTATAGTTTTACAAGTTGAAGAAAATAACTTTTGGGAAGCCAGTCATCGCTCCTTTACTGAATGGCTTGTTTCATTTGGGCAAAGCATTGGCCTTAAAGAAGGTAGCATTTGGCGCTACTATCGGGCGGGCAAATACTATCAAGAGCTTCAGCCTCTTTTAAGTAAAAATCAGATTACCAATCCCCTCCTTAATGAACTCCCCACCAAGGTCAGCCCTGAAAATATAGAAATTTTGGGTAAGCTAGAGCGAGTCATGCCCAATGATATTTTTATCAAATTAGCCGCCCAGGTTATTTCCGCGGCAATTACGCGTGATTCTTTAAGACAAACTTGGTTAATCTATCGCCCCATTCTTGAGGGAAGAACAGCTAGGGGTATGGGCATGCCTATTCCTAGAGTAGATTTAAAAGATAAGGCCCAACATGACAGCTTATTAGAAGCGCATGTGTTTACTGCCCTCTCTCAAAGTGCAGGTTCTTGGCTCAAAACACCAAAACCATTTCACTTTGAACTTCTAAGGGGCGAGGTAGCTCGCTTAGCCATCTATGAGTCTAAATTCTATTACATCGATGCGATTGCAATAGTTCAAATGAATGTAGATGGCCCTATTGAATTACACGGCATTGAAATCAAATCAAATAATTCGCCTGTAACTAAGTTTGACACCTTAAAAAAGGTTAGCTCCTATTTTGACTTCGTGTGGGTTACCTTTCACGATTACGACCCAAAAGTGGGAGCCAAGCAGATTCCTAGTGAATTTGGCTTGTTGGAATTTAAGGGTCAGAAAATTGACATCATTAAAGCTGCAACGCGTAATGAAACTTCTGCTGAGGCGCAATTGAGTTTTGTTAAAAACTTATTAATTAAATTTATGAGGAAGTGATTTTTTGGCTACGGTACATTAGCTAGCTAAACTGTAAAAGACAATTATGGAAATACCAAAAATAATACTCAGCCCAAGCGAACAGTTGGCCAAAACAGTTCTAAAAATTGATGGCGCCTATTCTGCCTCGACCATCAGGGCATATCGCGCTGACTTTATTGATTTCATTACTTATTGCAGTCTGCACAATCAAACTGCCCTGCCAGTTGACCCGCTAATCCTTGCCGACTATATTGTTATGCTTGCGAATGGCGGCAGAACGTCCGCTAGCATTCGACGTGCAATTACAGGGATCGCCACAATCCATAAGTTAAATCGCTTTGACGATCCAAGCAAAGATCCAGATGTCACATTGGAAATGAGGCGAATGCATAGAAAACTAGGGCGCGCGTCCGAACAGGCTCAAGGAATTAATCAAGATGTTTTAGAGCAGATGCTTAGCGCAACCGATGCAGATAATATGGGCATTAGAGATAGAGCGCTTCTGCTGGTTGCCTATGACACCCTATGCAGACGAAGCGAATTAGTTTCCCTGCAAATCCAAGATGTCAAAATTACTATTAAAAATAGTATTGAATCTATGACTATATTACTTAGGAAAAGCAAAACCGATCAAGACTCTACTGGCAAATGGCTACACGTTTGTCAACGAGCTCATCTTGCCTTAAAGGAGTGGATAGCGAAAATTGGGGATCAAGAGGGTCAGATATTTCGTGGCATTGGAAAATCGCAGAAGATATCCTCACATCTGGGTGGAGGTCAAATTAACAGGATCTTCAAGCGAATTGCCAGAAAAGCCGGCTTAGATGAATCTTTTGTAGCCAGAATTAGTGGTCATTCAATGCGAGTAGGTCATGCCCAGGATTTAGTTGTTTCGGGAGCCAGCTTTCCCATCATCATGAGCATGGGTCGATGGTCAAAAACGGATACCGTCATGAGGTATGTGGAGCATATCAATTATTTACCGTAGGCATACCCTTGAAAAAATCATAAGCAAAATCACTGTTTTCTCTAGGGTTCGGATTGCCACTTATAAGCTGCCTTGAATTTTGATGATGAACTGCCCTTATTAAATGAACCTCATCCAAAAAATACCTTCATTCCGGTAAATCAGCAGCTCTAATTGCCCTCATAACATCCCTGAAAACGCCATCAAACTCTGGAAGAGCACTCATCTGATGAGCTAGGCGGCCTGTCCAAAGACGCTTTAAACGCTCATTTTTAACGGCAATTGCTTGCTCAAGACCATTTACGAGCCTATTGCGATGCGCTAACTTGCGCACAAGTTCAGGGCGTAACTCTTGAAGAACAATCGAATGCTCTCCAAATAAATGCCAAAGGTCATAAAGATCTCTAGGTTCATTTCTAGCACGATCACTTAGGGCTGCGACCTTTTCAATCACAATCTCTTCAATGGAATATACATTGAGAATTGGTCCCTGTGGCAGATCTTCGAACTCATCGTAGGTTTGAAAGATGGGCCTGCTTTGTGCGCCAAAACAAAATACCTCATTAATCGTGATATCCACCTTGACATCATTGGATGCTGGCAACGGTCCTTGATACTTTAGATAAAAAGTATAGCTATTTTGATGGCTGGCCCGATCTTCTCTATCGAACTCTATTTTTAAGCCGCACTCCCTATATACGCTTTCAAATACCTCATTTAATCCAACTAAGATTTCTGAAAATTGAATGGGTTTTGTTAAAGTGAAATCCAAGTCTTCTGAAAATCGATAGTGATCAATCCAGCAACGTCGTAGGGCTGTTCCACCCTTAAAGACCAATATCTCACGTAAAGGATGATTGGCAAGCCCGGTCAAAAACCAAGCCAACACATAGTCGCGCTCAATCACGGACTCGGGAACACGTTTACCGCCCTCTTTTAATAATTTATTAGCAATTAGAGAAATATTTCTTTGCGGAATCATTATCCAAACCTCACGGCATCAAGCTCTTCTTGATTCACATTCAGTTGCAATTTCCATCTCGAAAGAAATATCCCCTGCGCAGGCATTTGTGGATCTAAGCGCTGATAGGTTGCACTTAACTGCTTTTGTAATTCTCGCAAAATGCTTTCATCCACCAATTCATACCTCTCCAATAGATATCCGAGTCGGCGAATTACCGCACCTACACCTAGTTGTTTTGCATACTCAATCAGAGTCTTAAAATTAATTGCGTCTTTTTTCATCCACAAACCTTTTGCGACCTCCGTAACCCCCCCAACATACTCTGGGTGCTTCAAGCCATCAATGAGTGTTCTTTCAATATTACTGATCAACACAAATCGCTCTTTATCCACCCAGTATTTCTCTACCCCAAAGACTTGATCGCTGCTCACTTTGACGAACTTGAATTCATACCCCCCAACAGTCTGGAAGCGCATACGCTTAGTGGATGAAACGTATGTCGTAAACATCGGTTGCGTAAACATCCGATGCAATTCAAATGCGGTGCCATACGATAAAAAATAGGGTGCCGCCCCTACAAGCTCTCTGGCGATGATGTAAGGACTATCAATATGCTCTGACACACCCCCCAACTCAAAAGGTACTAGATTGAATAGACCCGGCTTTAATCGTGTAACAACCCCGCGCTGTTGAGCTTTGTGCAATAAGTTACTAACTGCAATTGGAGACAATCCCGTGTATTTGACGGCGTCAGCCACCCTAAACGTTAAGAGCCCCTTCTCATATAGGCGTGTAAATAACCCCGCCATGCGAGGGCCTAGAGTTTTAGATGAATTATTATTATTTATGTGCAATTTATATCCTATAAAGATATATATAGAGATTTGAATATAACATTATTTGATCTTGATAGCACTATCTACAAACCACCTGCATCTATTTCACCCCAATTCCTAAATTTTACTTGACAAAGTGGGTTTAGCGGGCTAAACTGTTTGTAAGTTAGTTAAACATCTTTTTTAAAAAGTAATAAAAGGTTTAGCCAGCGAAACCACAAGGAAACATATAATGCAACAAAACTTAAACGCCAACTTAAATGTAGATCGCATTACCGCCATCTACACCCTGGAAATAGGGCAAGTCAGGGTTAGAAAAATAGTAAAGCGGTCTAACTCCTATTCAACTGGAAAATACCCCAGCTGGAAAATGGGGCGTATGGTGGCCGAGTTACTTTTTTTGTAAGACTTCTTTAAGGACATCAGCTTGGAGCTGAACCTCCGCATACATCTTCTTTAATCGAGCGTTCTCTAGCTCAAGCTCTTTGACGCGAGACATTAGTGAGGCATCCATACCGCCATACTTGGCGCGCCACTTGTAAAAGCTAGCAATGCTAATGCCGTGTTCACGGCATAGCTCTGGGGCTGGCATGCCAGCCTCGGCTTGCTTGAGGATGCCCATGATTTGGCTATCGGTAAAACGGGAGGTTTTCATAGAATTTCCTTTAAATCAAACAACTTAGAAATTCTACTTTTAAGTCAGGTTAAGGGGTGGGGGGATTACCATACCAACCCAGTTAAACCGCCATTACTGGCATTAATGTCGGCATTCAAACCCCTAATCATATAAGCTGCATCATCGTAAGTGCTTACGTAATAGCCGGAGTTGGAAAATCCAATTGAAGCCCAGGCTAAAACTACGCCTATAAGAAATGCTAGAATTAAATCGGTTTTTTTAGTCATAAAGCCTTTTAAATTTATGAGACTTAAATATGAAGGTGTGGCATGAAACATTTCTCCGGGCCACCGCACTCACTCTAGCCTTCTTATTAACGCCACTAAAAAATACTTTAGTCAAATTTTCAATTCACGCCATTTATGTGGATCAAAAATACATTTCTTAATATTTAAATAATTATAATTTGTGCATTAAACGTATTACTTTTTTATTACGAAGAATCCGTATAGGATCATAAAACCAACCCCATTTATTAAAATACTTAATTGCTGATTTCAAGTGAATTATTAGTAATGCTCTATTTTTATAAGAACCTTTAGCATATCCATGCTCTACAAATACATAAGGCTCATATAAGATCCGAGCATGATCGCCGATGCGCCTAACAAGATCAACGTCCTCCATGTACATAAAGTAGCGCGTATCAAAGCCCCCAATTTTGAGGGCGATAGATGTGCGTGCGAGCATAAAACAGCCAGATATAGATGGGATTTCAGCGGAATGCTCTTCAGAAAGGGCATGAAGCTCGTATCGTCTATTGATAATATTCTGGAAATAGCTAATAGGTATAAAACGGCGAAAGAAAAGAGTAGCCGGGGATGGAAGCAACTTACACAAATATTGGAGCTCACCATTGGGATAGAGCACTTTTGGCATCATCGCGCCGATATCTAACTCAGCTTCCATTTTCTTACTGAGGAAGGGCAGCACATCAGGCTTAAACCTAACATCTGGATTGAGAATTAAATGAATATCCGAAATTGGAAACAGCCTATGGATCGCATAATTATGCGCAGCACCGAATCCTATATTACATCCCAGGAAGGTATATTTAACACGAGAATTCTCAAACAGTTCGTGATGTGATTGATATTCAGAATTATCAACTATATATAAAACACCATCGCAACCTTCCAAAAAGGAGGTTATTGCTTGACCAAAAATACTTGGGTCATTATGAAATAGTACTAGCGAGCCTGAAATGATCATTCACAACCCCCTGACAAGTAGCTTCCATAGACTGTGCCAATCTGGTGCGTATGAGCCCAAAGGGATAGTCTCAATACTACCCTCATAGCCATAACACCCCAAAGCAATTAACTTCATAGCATCAGCCCAAAGCCTTGGATCATCCGGATTAAGAAATGAAACATTTTTATAGCAGCCTACCGTCTCCCTTGCGTAAGGTAAATCCGCAACAAGCAATGGTTTTCCCATTGTCTTAGCCTCGCCAATGGGTAGACCCCAAGTCTCTAACTTCGATGGAAACATAACTACATCTGATTCAAGATATTGTTTTTTCATATCTTCCACTCCTTGCCTGCCAATAAATCGAAGCCCAGATACGGTTCGATAACGCTCTACCAAACCACGAGCATAACGATTTTCACTACCATCTATAGTCATACGTAATTCAATATTATCCAAAATAACAGGAGGAAGGCTAGCAACTGCCTCACATAAAATATCAAAATTCTTAAATACTCGAGGTAGCGCCGGGTAGATGAAAATTATTTTCGAAGA
Source organism: Polynucleobacter sp. MWH-Adler-W8 (assembly GCF_001889925.1). Taxonomy (NCBI): domain Bacteria; kingdom Pseudomonadati; phylum Pseudomonadota; class Betaproteobacteria; order Burkholderiales; family Burkholderiaceae; genus Polynucleobacter; species Polynucleobacter sp. MWH-Adler-W8. The sequence continues at coordinate 53,494 of NZ_LZFI01000005.1, forward strand.
TGGAGTTTTTTGTGGCAACGACTCATCATTAAAGATTATTCCAACAGGATGGGCAACTACAATATTCTTGCAGCCATATATTTTTCTAAAGGCTGACCTAATCCAGTCCTGCTGAACGATTACAAAATCATTCCGGTAAATATTTATGCGATATAAGTATTTATAAAACAGATTGAAAAGCAAAAATTTTGGCTCATACATAGCCTCCCTAAAAGAGACTCTATAAAAAATTGATGGATTATGGCAGTAAACTGCTTGTCGCCTCGCCTCAACCCTCGGCGATATGTCGTGCAAGGACAGCCAAAGATCAGGCTGCAACTGCTTAGATAATTTCTTGAAATACCAGTATTCCAACCAAATTCTGACTAACCAAGATCGCTTAGATTTTGGGAACTCAATTAAATTAACCTCTAAACCCTTAATTAATTCTTTTTTTGAAACAATTGCAAAAATTTGCCAGTTGCTACCTAGCACTTCAACAGCAGAACGCAGAGAATCTAGCAAGACGGTTAGAGGGCCCCCTTCTGTAAAATTAACTGCAGAAATGACAACTCGTTTCTTTGTCAAACCCTTCTCCACTCATTAATCGTCCTATCAAACCGCCTTATAACTCGAGCTGGATTACCAACGGCTACTGAATTCTCAGGTATATTTTTAGTAACCACTGCGCCTGCACCAATAATAGATCCACTCCCAATTGAGACGCCCGGCAGAATGCAGACGCCCTCACCAATCCAAACGCGGCTTCCAATGAAAACAGGGCTTCCAGTTAAGGGGCGCAATGCGGGCGCAATCTCCGGAGAATAGAATTGATTATTTCCATTAAAAGCACCGTGATTATGATCGGAAATGAACACTCGACTGGCAATTAAAACATCGTCGCCTATCTCAACACATGAGATAGATCCAATATGCACATAATCATTAATTTGAACATTGGATCCAAACTTTATTAAAAAATTTGAATTCTTTTCAGGAAAAGCATCTAACCGAAGCCCAATGCCAGTAGTCAAATTCTTTCCAAAGTAAATATAAGGCTTACCCCTGAAATAATTAGGACTTCGAATAAGTCTTGCATTATGGTAAAAAATCTTAGTTCTTAAAAGATCCCCAAGGAGTCTTATGAAACCAAACAATCCATAAGTCTGAAATGTACTAAACAATTTTACCCGCCCCTATAAAGGCGAGCACTCTAATCTTAATTAACCTCGCTGAGAGCAAAAAAAACTGAATCATAAAAGATTCACCAATTAAGACCTGAACCCTAAAAAGCTCAGTAACCATTCCTATCTGATCAACACCGCTAGTCCCTTTTGTTGAAAAACGACCGGCAATAAAGTTACTTCGAAATATTGTCGCCCCTTTCTTTAATGCCATTAACACAAACAACTGATCGGCAGCAATAGGTAATTTTTTTGTATAGAGGCCTATTTTTTCATGCAAGGACTTATTAATAAGCAGTGCCACCGAATGACTTGAAGCAATCCCAGGCATGCCATAAAGCCAACCTAATTCCATCCCAGGGTAACAAACTCTATCGTTGACCAAATACGCAGCCGCTATTAAATCAGAACCATTAGACTCCACCATAGCCGACCTGAAATTACTAATTGCCCGCTTATCCAAAATATCGTCTGCCCCAACTGTCAAATAATAGCCATTATCAATTTTTTTAACAGCTTTATTAAGCGCATCATAAATTCCAAAATCAGGCTCAATGATTATTTGTACCTTAATGTTGCAAATATTTTTAATAATTTCAATAGTTCCATCAGTAGAATTTCCATCGACTATGATCCAAGTGAAATTATTGTCAGTTTGCTTTTGCAAAGATTGAATTAATCTTGGTAGAAAATTTTCACAATTGTAAGTTGCTGTAATTACAAAAATTTTAGATTGCATTATTGGAATTTTTCCCCGCTTTAATAAAAAATTTATTAGTTAATATAAAAAATGCAATAGATATTAAGTAATATATTAAGAAGTATATTTCATTTAAAACACTATCTAAAATTGAATAAAAAACTATAATCAAGTTTGCTATATAAAAATTAAAATTATAGTAGCTATATTTATTATTAAGAACTGATTTAAAGGATATGGCGCATATTCCACCGAATATAATTTGCACCAGCAGAGCTCCAATAAAACCAAAAAGCATTAAATTTGTTTGAACTACGGTACCCCAACATGCGGCTGGCAAGAAACCCAAACTTAATTCAAGCTGACGGTTAGGAAACGGGCTTCCGGCACCAAATAACTCAAAAATCTTAACAATATTGTTCTTTATGAATAGTGATTTTTCAAATATCCCATAATCTATGACGCTAATATCATAGAGATTAAAAAATTCAGAAAATTTTGCAATCTGAGCCGAGAAATAATATGTCGATTCAATTAAAATATCCTGGGCGTAGACGGGTATCAATGAGTAAACTGCCTCATAATTATCATTTAATTCAATACCGCTAGTGCTCCCATACAATTCAAGTCGAGATTGATAGGTAGTTAAATCTATGCTGCCAGCTCGAAAAAGTGTCATCAAAAAAATTGCCAGAAAAGCGAGAAAAATGGTTAATGAAATAAATTTATCCTGAAAGATATTGCCGCCATTAAGGCTGATATTCGATTTATTTTTAAATCGTCGTTTAACAGCCAAAGAAAATATAATAATTAAAAGTGCTTGAAGAAAGATCTGTCGCCCAGCCATGAAAAATGGAATGGTTAATAACAATAAGATAGATGCTATTTCAATAGCAGAAAATTTAGACTTCTCATAAATATGCTGAGTGAAAATAAAAAATACAAAGCCTGCTAATAAGGATCCAATTTTAGATAAAAAATATATATCTTGATCACCATTAACAAAACTCAACCTAAGATCGTAAAAATTTAATGTTAAAAGGTAGTCAATCGAATATATAATCCCCCCAATATTCCAGCAAATCACTCCAAGGAAGCCAATTAAAGCCAATCCTCTATAAGCACCCCTAAAATTCTCCCGCCTACCATCAATAGATAAAATGTGATAAATGCAAAAGTAGCCTAAATTAAATGCAGATAAAAATAGGAATAAAAAAAATAGCCATCCAAATCCGATGCCTACAGTTCTATATTTAATTGGGCCAATAAAAAATATCAACAAAATTCCAACCCAAATTAAATTATTAAGTACCAGTAAAGACGGTCTTTTAAATATCAAGTATACAATTATTGATAAAGAGAAAGTTAAATAAATAATTTCCATTAATTATTATTTATATTATAATTTGCTATTCCATTATTTATTAAATAATTATTTAATAAATAATGCCCAATATAAAGGGGAAATCCAGACAATAAATTGTCCCTTTATTATATTTAACAAAATTTTTTTCATAATCATATAGCGCACGGGCTTTGGAAGCCATGAAGCCATCTTAGCATCCAGAAAAGATTGCTTACATACGCCCAACTCACTCCTAAATAGCCTTAAACATGAAATGTAGCTAGAGGTGGAATAGGCATTTGAGGAGTGCCTCCTGTAAAACAAAAGAGGCTCATCAATATAATAAATTCCTCCTTTAAGGATCGCTCTAAAAGCTATAACAGCATCCTCTTGAAAAGTCTTCGCTGTGATTTTATTAAAATCGCGAAATAATGATGGTGTGAAGCCTTGGCCAAAACCACCAACAAATATTTTTTGACCCTTTAAATACTCCAATAAAGTCTTATCTGGAATCTCATAGTCGTAAAAAAACCCATGCTCACTTCCTTGAGCGTCAATAACATTGGCATTTGAAAAAACTACGCATTGCTTTTTATCTTGAACCCACCTATTAACTAACCTTGTCGTTCTATTTGGCTTAGAAATATCATCTCCAGCAGCTGTAACAATAAAATCGCCCTTGGATAGTGCAACTACTTCTTCAACATGCCTAATAACGCCTAGATTAAATTTACTTTGACGAATGATTATATTTATATCGCCTGAGTAGCTTAATATAGCTCTCTCGACTATTGAAAAAGTATTATCCGTTGAACAATCATCAGATATTATTAACTCTAAAGGTCTATAAGTCTGTGATAAGGCCCCAAGCAAAGCTTTTTCAATATAAGACTCTTGATTATATGTGAATAATAAGAATGATACCAAAATAGGTTCTGATATTATTTTTTTTTTTGATTTCATTGTTAATATAATTAGTTATATTTTTATTTTTTATGAATCAAATATTAATTTGATTTATTGCCCATTATTTTTAATTCTCTACTTAATATAAATATCATGCAAAATCCATATAAAAAATAATTCATTGCATATGCAATTGTTACGCCTATTAAACCAAATATGGGGACTAAATAAATAGTTAAAAGTATAAATAGGGCTGAAAAAATAATTTCAGTAAATATATATATCCTCACCAAAGCTCTTCCAATCAATACATATGACATAATCCAAGCCGCGATTTTTATCACATCACCCATAAGTTGCCATGCAAATAATTTTTGCATCGGCATAAATTCAGGTGTAAACAATGCTAAGATAATGTGGTCTTTTAGGATATAGATCAATACAGCGCCAGCTACCGTAATTGGCATTGCAAAGATATAAATCTTAATAATTTCCTTCTTAAGCTCACTTCCACATCTTATCTCTGCTATTCTAGGTAAATAATAAACTATCAGTGTGGTAGTGATTATGGTTAAATAAGTCTCGCTTATTTTCCATATAGCCTGCCAATAACCAGCAGCGTTTAAAGATATATTTTCGGACAGATAATTACGAATTGCTATAAATGATATCGGCACTACAAGGGCCGTTGTTAGCCCCATCAAACCCAATCCAGTTAATTCTTTTAATGCATCTCGATTAATTTGACCCCAAAAATAATTTAAACTAAACCAATGCTTTTTATAAACTAGGAATGCCACAGATAATATTGATAGTGTTGGATTTATTACAAAGGCTACAAGCGCGCCGTAGAGGCCAAAATAACTCGCCAATAATCCCGTTAATATTAAACCTTGAATACTAGTTATAACATTAGATATAACATATATACCCACCTCTTTTTTACCGTTAATAATTGCAAGTAATAAATTACTTACCGTCATTGCAGGCAATGAAATAGCCAGCCAAATAAATACGCCAGATATATCGGTACGATTCAAAACCCTATAAGACAGCCAGTCGCCAAAAACAATTAACCCCAGCCCACAAACTACTGAAAAAAACAAGGAAATCCTAATAGCAGTCTTCCATATTTCATGCTGCTTCCTATTGCTATCAAAATGATCTGCCGTTGACTTAATGACTCCGGTCGTGAAAATTCCACCGGCAACGCTACCAGCAATTGACACTACATTTTGAAATTGCCCAATAATTGAGTATCCTCCAGGCCCTAGATAAATTGCCAAAATTTTATTGAGGAAAAGTCCGCTTAATAACTTAATAAAAACTGCTACTGCGTTCAACGCACTAGTCTTTATTAATCTCATTAAAATATACTCAACTACAACAAACCGAAATCACATGAGATACATCTGAGTTATTTAGATGTGGTCCGATTGGCAAACTCAGGCACCCCTTTGCCATTTTTTCTGACACGGGGAAATTCCCCAGAGTATATCCAAGACCTTGATATGCTTTTTGCAGATGCGGTGGTATCGGATAGTGAATCAATGTAGAAATTCCCCCATCATCCAACAACTTTTTGAAAGTGTCTCGATCATCACTTTGTATTACAAATAAATGCCAAACTGGGTCAGCCCAAGGGGGAACGAAAGGCAAAGTTATATTTGGATTTTTTAAGCACTCTAGATAACGTTTTGCAATGGCTTTACGACGCGAATTCCACTCATTTAACTTTCTTAACTTCACGCGTAGAAAAGCAGCCTGTAAATCATCAAGACGCGAATTAAAACCCTGTATCTCATGCGAATATTTGATTCGTGACCCATAACTTCGGAGCATCCGCAATTTTTCAGCCAGCTCTTTATCATTGGTAGTAATAGCACCTCCATCACCTAAGGCACCAAGATTCTTACCAGGATAAAAACTATGGCCGGCAGCATCTCCTAGGCAACCTGTTGGGCGTCCTTTATATAATGCCCCCTGAGACTGCGCATCATCCTCTATTACTTTAATGCTGTACTTTCTTGCTATGGCATTAATTTCATCCATATCTGCTGGTTGCCCATATAAATGAACTGGCATTATGGCTTTTGTTTTCTTGGTAATTGAAGCTTCTATTTTTTTGGGATCAATGTTGTATGTGAGCTCATCAGGCTCTACAGGAACAGGAGTAGCTCCTGCATGGGTCACGGCTAACCATGTTGCAATGTATGTATTAGAGGGCACTATTACCTCGTCACCATCGCCAATATCATATGCACGCAAAATTAAATTGAGTGCATCAAGCCCATTACCAACTCCCACACAATTCTCAACATTACAATAATCTGCATACTCTTTTTCGAAAGCCTCTAGCTGAGAGCCTTGTGTAAACCAACCACTATCAAGAACCTCATGAAAGGCTTTCTCAAGATCATCTCGTAACTCTTGATGTGGAGCTCTTAAATCTAGAAATGGGATCATTTTATTTAACTTAAAGTATTTCTTTTTTATTATCATTTACAAATTTTGCAAATTCATCGTATTCATGATAATAGTCTGCAGAATCATAAACTGTTGATGCGAGAACTAAACATACGCCACCCGAAGAGAAATTTTCTACTTCACGCCACATTCTTTTGGGAATATATAATCCATAATACGAACGATTCAGATGATATTTTTTTCTTTCAAGTCCATCATCCACAATCACATCAAAGCTCCCAGACATGGCAATAATTAACTGCTGCAATTCCCTGTGCCCATGACCAGCTCTTGACGATCCACCAGGAACGTCGTAAAGGTAGTAAACCCTTTTAATGTCAAAAGGGATATGCCTTCCACCTTCAATAACAGATAAATTACCTCGCTGGTCTGTAATTTTTGGTAAATCAATTAATCTACAGTCTTTCAACATATGAAGCCCCACCAAACTCGTTAATTGGATGCAACAACATAGATCTCGCCAGCTATATCGGGATAACGCTCTCCAATTTTCATAAATGCACTGATCATCTGCGCTGTCCAAGAGCTCTCGATTTGTCCATTTGAGATAGGCTTTAGCCAATACCCGCCAAAAACATCAATTTTCAAATTGGCCTTCAAAAAAATTGCCCTGAAATCTTCGGGACTAAATACACGCCTATGTCCATGTCTTAAGTCCAAACTATTAAGCGCCGCCTCCTCCTCCAGCAAGCCCATATCAACTGCGGCCTGTCGGTGTAAAGATCTAGCGTTTGGGACTGCAGCAAAAATATTTCCGCCTGGCTTTACCCAGGACTTAACTTTTTTAAGAATTGCTACCGGATCCTCAACATGCTCTAACACATGCCCCAAAATAATTGTGTCAAATAATTCGCTGGGCACATACTCCTCAAATAGGCAATGAACAACATCAATCTTAGAAAAACGTCTTTTTAAATCGTCACAAAAAAGTTTTGAGCCCTCAACTACAGTAATCGATTTTCCCGTTGTAATTAAGAGTTCAGTCATAACTCCTTCTGCAGGACCCAACTCAAGGACTCGTTCGCCAGAGATATAGCGAGATAAAATCTTAAAGCAATATTCAATAGCAAGCTGCATCACTCCAGCTGAGTAAAGAGAGGACTCAGAAATTTCTTGGAGTTTATTTTTTTCTTGATTACTTTTCAATTTTCCATCCGTTTAAATATCTACTGCTCAATTAGCTCAATCAACATTCCATTGCGTAACATGATAAAACTAATTAGACGCCCGCCAAATGCTACAGCGGGAACCGGCAAAACAGTAACACGCCCTCTGCAATTATGTGCCCAGCCCAAAGCCTTATTAATGTCAGTAACGAAATAAGCGAAATGATAAAGCTTAATTCCTGCATTAAGCCAAGGTGTTAAAGTTTGTGATCCTGGTAAATTTTCCAATAACTCAATTCTAGGCCCCACACCCACAAGAAAACGCCCCCGAATCCCCTGTATCTCGTCGGAAAAATCTTCCCCTTCAGAAACGTAGCCCATTGATGAAAAAAAATTGTGCTCTTTATCAATGGACTGAGTGGCGTACCCAATATGATGAAATGAAAAATTAACTGGAACATTCATTTCATGAACTCCTGATTCTTTTAAGTCGCAAAGCCGTTAAATCACTCAACCGCTGAAGGCGGGTAGAAATTTCAGGCCATAACTTTTTATCAAGTCTATGTTCCACAGCATCGACCCTAGATGTCGAGCCTAACTGAAAATAATTCTTTAGGATTTTTCGGTTAACAATCCCACAAGAATCATGAAATGACACCACTCTCTCATTAGAAGCAACAGTTCTGCAATAAATAGACTCCAAATCAAGAATTTCAAAACCAAATTTATAGATTAAGGCGGCACTCTCAACAGCAGCCAATGAGCTAGACTTTAAAATCCAGCGCCCCCACTCGGCCTGCTTTGGAGTATTTAGCTCAACTTCGTACAAAGAAATTAATCCCTCTGGCACACAGTTATCACTACGCTCAACTACAAAATAATAATCATTTGGCCGTTGGTAATAACTTGAAAGCCAATCTAACTGATCTTGAGTGATGCTATTAGTGGCATGCAAAAAGGCATTCAGATTGGGATCACAACGTAGATCACGAATAAATTCGGCATCTTCATCATTTACAGGCCTCAATCTAAAAGCAGACCCAGAAACTAAAAAATTATGACGCATATTTAACGGATGCTATCTTTATAATTTTTTCAATGTCATCTAGCTGCTCAATTTCTTCTTCTTCAAATTGAATATTTAACTCATCTTCGATAGCAAAAATAATTTCTATATGCTTTAGCGAGTCCCATTGGCTAAGGGTTATTCTGCTATCTCTAATATCAACATTCCTTTTGAGTATGGTTGAAAAAATATCTAAAACTACACTCTCAACTTTTTTTGAATTCACTTCATTATTCCTTGCTCAATTTTGACACCATCAATTGGTTTAAATACATTTACAAGGGAAATGGGAAGATGCACCTCACCTTCGGGAGGCCCTTCAGCCAAACTGAGTAAATCCGCTAACCAATCTAGTGCAGGCTGATTTCTTGGACCATGAGAGACTTTAAAAATTACCTCAGTACATCCATCGATAATTGACATTCCCTTTAATGCCTGCAATACAATGGTATCTTCAAGGCGTCTACCCATTGCCCTGCAACTTATGCATAACTCCTCGACAACCAATTGAGTATTTTTTTTAGAGGCAACTATGATTGCAATAACGCCGCTGTCAGAGAGTCGATCAGTTAACTGAACAGTAGCAATAGATGCAGCCTTGCTTTTAAGGCGCTCAGCAATTTCGACCTGATTAAATCTTTGTATCGCCAAATTAAATTGATTGGTTTTATTACAGAGATCGGTAATTCTGGTTAACTGCTCTAAGGGATCGTATCGATAGATTAACCCCACTTTTAGGCCACGAAAATACTCTGATGGATCAGAAATATTTTCCGATAGAAGTTCCCGCTCAGCGTTTGCTTTAAGATCCAAAATACGCTTAGCATCATCCTCTTCTAGCCTCCATCTCCATAGGGCGGGGTAGTTATGAACTGCTCTAGAAGTTAAAAACGCATCCTCATGTGCATAAAGAGTATGGATTTGAGTCACCCCCGAAATGACATTGGCTAATTCACCAGGATTGTCATCCACGAATAGCATTGCGTCAGGGGCAATTCTTAAGGTCTTTGCCACTCTCTTAATGGCATCTGATTTTGGTGCCCAAGATACCTCAACCGCGGAAAAATCTTCTAACCGCAGAGGATAGTCGTCACGTTTTTCAAATAACTCCTTAACATCTGCCAATTCATTCTTTGACACTAAGGCTAGAAAAATTCCTTTCTCGCCAAGAGACTTAATGTATTTTTGAAATGCTAAATGCCCAGGCATTAATTTCACCCCATCTACACCGTCCTCGCCTAGAACTCCAGAATGCAGTGTATTGTCTAAATCCAATATAACAGCTTTAATTGAAGAAGAAAGGGCTGCAGGCATCCAGTGGCAGGCCAATTTTCGAGCAATCTCTAATTGCGCAACTCTACCAAGAGGAGTTCCGGCTAGCTTTTCAGAGCGAATATCAATAAAGGGGCCAGAAATTTCATCCTGTAACTCTAACAAATTAGCAAAATAAACTCCTGGTACTGCATCAACTAGTGCTTGAAGACGCTTCACCTGCTCCACGCCCTCAATCCATGTAGCTAGAATAATGGGTGCTGAAGAACGCTTGCGCAAATTCATAATCCGCTCTGCAAGCCAATTTACCCACTCTCGAAAGTCAACCTGTCCTAAAGCCCTAATGCTATCAAGCCAAACGATATCGAGAGAGGCATCTTTTCGCCCTTCGAACATTAACGTATCATCATAGCCACTAATGTTGAAGTCTACATGCCAACCCTGAAAATCGAAAAAGGGTTTCATCAAGGGTATTAATGGCTCAAAGCCATGGGTACGCCAAATATTGACCACTATTTTCTTGCCATGTTCTTTACTTAAGTCTAATTTGAGCAGGTCCAGACGCGAAAGATGCTCGGCAAATAAAATCTCCTGGGCATCAAAGTGCTGCATGCTGTTTTCAATAGTCATATTTATGCACTCAACACAAAATAATATTTATAGACTCAAGCCCGCTAATGCCCGATCTCGCACACTCATTTGTCCAAGGCCTGACATCACAACACACCGCCCGATTCATTATTTTGACCCTTGAGTTTGGCCATCATTTGACGAGCTAATGCAATCAAGAGTCCCAACACCAGTCCACCTAAAAGACCCGCTAAGAGGCTCATCGCCTTTTTGGGTGAGACGGGTTTTTCCGTGACATAGATCGGGGATACTAAGCTCGTACCCCGATTTTTCACTGAATTAATCAAATCAGTCATCTTTTCGCGGTCGGTTAAAAAATAGGTCAGCTCATCACGCGCCGATAAGTAGGCGGCGGACATGGCGTCTCCCGATTGGTCTGCTTTGGCTATGAGCTTTTTGGCGGCCTCGATATGCTCATTATCCGCGGCCAACTTGGTTTTAGCCTCTTCAATAAAGGTGCTGGATAACTGCTCTTGCAATCTAACTACTTGCGTAAAGATTGCCTTGGCACAGTTTTCGGCCGTCTGCGCGCTGGGCGCCAGAAACTTTAACTCCACCGTGTTCGCAACCCCCTTGGGGATCGATAATTTCACGTTTTTAGATAAGGCTAGAGCCGCTTGTGGTTTGTCTTGATAGTCGCAAGCGCCAATCACCTGCGCAGAGTAATTGGTTGGAAACTGCATCCGCGCTATGAGGGAAGTAGGGTCCTCTATCGTTGCGCCAAAGGGGTTGGCGGGATTAATTTGCGAGATCTGTGCCATGCGCATTTGGGCAGTAGCCTCATACATGGGAGGGGTTACTAGAAGGTAAGCTATGCCGGCCATAAGACCCAAAAATGCACATAACATCATGATTTTATAGGACTTTTTTATAAAATCGAGAATATCGAATAAGGAGATTTCCTGCTCATCTTCTTGCAAGTAAGTCTGCTGCATAAGCCTATAACCCTAAAAAGCTATAAAATTTAGTGTTATTATAGCAGTCAAAGCCCAACAAAACGCCAAAAAAAATTAGGTAATTCATGGCCATCATGGCCTTTTATTTCAAAGTCTGCGCTTGAGACTTGTCACTTCATTTACTGCTCTACACACTAGGGTAGCGCCCTAAAATTTTCTGAAGCTGAGCTCCAAAGCTAGGACTCATTAGTCTTTTTTGAAATGAGGCCTAACTATCCACGAATTCACTTTTGGGTGAGGCACCCAAATTGCTATTGCCAAGGCTTAGTGCACTTACCCAAAGAGCCAGGAAAATAATGGCATTGATTGCCGATTCGGCTGACACTTCCTTTGTGGTCATCACGAGGGCCATCGAAGCCAAACCCCAGTGACCAATCAAGTTCCAAGGCGCTTTTGAGTAAGCGCTATAGTGCCAGCCTAACATTACCGCAAAGGCCAAAAGAAAAAGGCCAGGCAGCCCATAACCCAAGCCAAAATCTAACCAAGCGCTATGAGTCCAACTCAGATCTGAATCTGGCCACTTTTCCTTACCCAAAGCCCCAAAAGAAAGACTCATCAACCCATATCCCAGCGGGTTTTCTATTAACAAGCGTGAACCCACGATAGCCCAGGCAAGACGACTGTAATTAGAGTCTGTCGGAATTTGACCAAGTTCATTGATGGGATAGCCCTTGTTCCGATTTTTCCAGTTGTCGTAGCGGTCAACTTGGGCGGCGACCTTTGAATCGGCTACGAGCGTTTGCCATTGGGAGTTTTTGCTAACACTTACACTGACTAAGCCCAAAGACACTACAAGAACCGATAGCAATATCATTCCACCCTTCCAAGAAAGCCGTCTGCAATATTTGAAGAGAATGATGCCAAGTGATAGGGTTAGGAAAAGCATCACATACACCATTCCAAAGCGATCTGCCTCAATAAAGAACAGGGTCACTGTTAAAGGTAGGATCACTAAATAAGGCCAGCTACTGCGCATGCCAAAATTATCTTTCTCTATAAGCTGAACAATCCTTCCAAGAGCAATGGCAAAAGCAGGTAAGCAGAAAAGCACGTACCATGCCCGCGGAATACCAAAAGGTTGTTCGCCACCCCCATAGGGAACTAACAATAGATAGCTGGGAATTGGGTAGCCATAAATGCCCGCAAGCTTGGCATAAGCAAACTTGCCAAAATAAATCAGTGTTGGCAAACAAAATCCTAAATAGATAATTTGCCAATACCGACGAGACTTTTTTAAATCAGAGTAATTGCCAGCAATTGCAAGGCCAAGGCCAAAGGCAAAAGGCAAACTAAGAGCGATTTTTTTCCAAATCTGGGTGTACTCCAAACTTTGTAGTGGATAGCCTCTTCCAATCCAAAACAGATGAATAGTGACCCAAATCAATAATAATAAGATTAGCCCCATTGGTAATGCTCTTTTTTGCCAAAGCAAAAAACGATTCTGGTATGTGATCCATAGTCCAAAAAGGCTACCGAGCCCCATAGCAAAGTGCCTTACAAATACTGTATGAGGAAGTATCCAGACACCATACAAAAGGGCAAATAAAACACACATCATCACAATAATCCAATGTGGGATTTTTTGCATACTCTGCTGCGGATATGATTTAGAAATTTGGCTATCCATACACTCTTTTATTTAACAAAATTAATGTCGAATTACAGAAGCCATCTGCCAAAGATCGACACCATCCTAAGGCGACTACATTTACAGTATTCATAAAAATTTAAACTCATTATTGAGGGTTGTATGAGAATCATTATTCTTAAAACTGGTTTTACACAAGAGTAGTAAGGTATTTATAAGAAGTAGTTCTGATGAGGCACTCGGAGAGCGCTCAATAAAAATAGTCAACAGTCAAAATATTCTCAGATGAACTTACCTTCTAGACCCAGTTTTACTCTTCGATATGCCCGACGAATCCTATTTCGAATACCCCCTTTTAGATCCCAGGCTTCAAAACTAATGAAGTCGTAATATTTGGCAAGTCCAGTCCATATCCACTGAGATATGACAAGGGGATTTCCAACCAAACTTAAGCCATTACGATACCAAGGACGCTCGCTAATGAGTATTTCGTCGTGATGATGATTCCATATCCAGGTGCCCAGGGTTTCAAATTCAGCAAAGCCTGCGGGTTCAGTTTTATCCAAAAATGATAAGACTGCTTCTACCCAATGTAGTTGAGCACTTTGCGCCAATGCATTTGTTAATTCACGAGCCCAACTGACTTTCAGAATTAGGCTCTGAGCTATAAAGGAAAAGTTTTGCGTGCGCTTTAGACCTAAGGCACGTTCGATAAAGTCGAAATAAGACTTACGATACTCACCTCCCTTGTAATAAATAAACCGCCCACTCGAATTAATAAACTCGAGCTTCTTCAAGGGCACGGTATCTGCATCCCAAATGAGGACCGCATCCCGATCGTCATGAGTCAGCACAGCAGAAATCTTTACAAACTGTTGCAGATACCAACCTACCCGATCTTGATTCTCTGGCGTTAAGGTCTGAGCTATTTTTTCTTTGAGATTGCCAATAAAGAGTGATTCTGGCTTAACTTGATATGGCGCCTTAGTAACGGCGGCAAACATCTGCACTTGAGCATCCGGAACAATGACGGTGTATTGCTTGGCTGAGATAAATTGCACAATGTGCTTTGCTGCAACCGTCCAAACATCAATATCCTTAATTGAGCAGACAGAAATTACCTCATCGATTACTGGAACTAAAGGGGGCATCACCGAAGACACCTCAGGCATCCCTATGTCCCAGCAAAAATTCTGCATAAGCCTGTTTTAGACCTTCGGTTAACTGAACTTTTGGAGTCCAACCTAAACCATTTAATCTTGAAGAATCCATCCACTTACGAGGAGTGCCATCAGGCTTACTGACATCAAAACCAATCTTGCCTTGATAGCCAACTGCCTGACTTACAGCATTTGCCAACTCAGCAATAGAGATATCGCTACCAAAACCCACATTAATATGACTTTGCATTGGATCGGTATGCTGATCATAAGTAGGCTTATCCAAGTTCATGACAAATACTGATGCAGCAGCCATATCGTCAACGTATAAGAACTCGCGCTTAGGCGTGCCAGTTCCCCAAATCAACACTTCAGGCGTATTACCTACTTTAGCCTCATGAAACCTTCTAATCAGCGCAGGGATCACATGACTATTTTCAGGATGGTAATTATCGCCAGGCCCATAAAGATTAGTTGGCATCACAGAGCGGTAATCCACTCCATGTGACTCGCCATACTGGCGGTTATAACTTTCACACATTTTGATACCAGCAATTTTGGCAATGGCATAAGGCTCATTAGTAGGCTCTAACTTGCCCATTAACAAAGCATCCTCATTCATAGGTTGAGGTGCTAATTTTGGATAAATACAGCTGGAACCCAAAAACAAGAGCTTTTTCACGCCATTTACAAATGCTTGATGGATCACATTGTTCTGCACCATCAAGTTGTCATAAATGAACTCTGCAGGAAAAGTATTGTTGGCATAAATACCACCTACTTTTGCGGCAGCCAAATACACCTGATCAGGCTTCTCAGCAGCAAAGAACTCAGCAACCGCAGCTTGATTAGTGAGATCAAGCTCCGCATGAGTGCAAGTAACAATATTTGTCAATCCTTTAGCCTGTAAATCACGCACGATGGCAGACCCCACCATACCGCGATGTCCGGCTACATAAATTTTTGGATTGC
Organism: Polynucleobacter sp. MWH-Adler-W8; assembly: GCF_001889925.1. Classification (NCBI taxonomy): domain Bacteria; kingdom Pseudomonadati; phylum Pseudomonadota; class Betaproteobacteria; order Burkholderiales; family Burkholderiaceae; genus Polynucleobacter; species Polynucleobacter sp. MWH-Adler-W8. The sequence continues at coordinate 68,845 of NZ_LZFI01000005.1, forward strand.
GCTCTAGAGTCATACCTTAAATCTCCTACAAACAGCTTCTATTAATTTTCTTTACCAACTGCTACTGAGTAGCCATGTTTCTGTAATAAAGCATGTTGTTTGGCTTGATCCAAATCATTAGCCACCATCTCCACAATCATTTCATCTAGAGTGATTTCAGGAACCCAGCCCAATTTCTCTTTAGCCTTCATTGGATCACCCAACAGAGTTTCAACCTCTGTAGGACGGTAGTAGCGTGGATCGATTTGCACAATCACATCACCTACTTTTAATGCCGGTGCTTTGTCGCCTTCGATGGCTGCAACGATACCTTTTTCGCTCTCTGCTGAGCCTTCGAAGCGCATAGTAATACCAAGCTGCTTAGCGCTACGAGTAATAAATTCACGGACGGTGAACTGAACACCGGTAGCAATCACAAAGTCATCGGGTTTGTCTTGTTGCAACATCAACCATTGCATACGGACGTAATCTTTGGCATGACCCCAGTCACGTAGAGCATCAATATTGCCCATAAATAAGCACTTCTCGAGACCTTGAGCAATATTAGCCAAGCCACGAGTCACTTTACGAGTCACAAAAGTCTCACCACGACGCTTAGACTCATGATTAAACAAAATACCGTTACAGGCATACATGCCATAACCTTCGCGATAGTTCACAGTAATCCAATAGGCATACAACTTTGCAACAGCATATGGGCTTCTTGGATAGAAAGGTGTAGTCTCTTTTTGTGGGATCTCTTGAACCAAGCCATAGAGCTCAGAAGTAGATGCCTGATAGAAACGGGTTTTCTTTTCCAAACCTAAAATACGAATAGCCTCCAAGATACGCAATGGTCCCATCGCATCGACATCAGCCGTGTACTCAGGTGACTCAAAAGAAACCGCTACGTGAGATTGCGCGCCCAAGTTATAGATCTCATCTGGCTGACTCTCTTGAATGATGCGCACTAAGTTACTGGTATCAGTTAAGTCGCCATAATGCAAAATCAAGTTTGGGTGATTCACATGAGGATCTTGGTAGAGATGGTCGATGCGATCAGTATTGAATGATGATGCACGGCGTTTAATACCATGAACGACATACCCCTTTTCCAATAAAAACTCAGCTAGGTAAGAACCGTCTTGTCCGGTAATACCAGTAATAAGGGCAACTTTTGATTTCGTATTCATAGTGTTGTGAAGTAGTGTTTTTATTAATTAAATTGATTGATACATTTTTTGAACTATGTTAATTCCTTGGGTTGACGCTTTCCAACCCAGCTCTTTCAATGCCTTGCTTGGATCAGCGCGCCCAATGGCTAAGTCTGTTGGACGGAAGAGGTTAGGATCTTGGATCACGTGATCTTTCCAGTTCAAGCCCGCTTGATCAAATGCCGCCTTCACAAACTCTTCAAGGGATATTGTGGTGCCAGTAGCAATAACAAAGTCTTGTGGCGTATCTTGTTGCAACATGAGCCACATTGCCTCTACATATTCCGGAGCCCAGCCCCAATCCCTAGAAATATCCAAACGGCCCAGACTCAGCTTATCTTGACTGCCCTGCGCAATACGCTTAACTGAGTGAATAATTTTTTGCGTTACAAAACGCTCTGGGCGCAATGGGGATTCGTGATTGAATAAAATTCCCGTGCAGGCAAATAGCCTATACGCATCACGGTAATTATTTACCAACCAGTATGCTGAGGCTTTAGCAACTGCATAAGGACTCATAGGGTAAAAAGGCGTACTTTCAGTTGCAGGTTCACCCTGGGTATCACCAAAGCATTCGCCTGAACCAGCGTGATAGATCTTAATCTTCTTATCCATCATGCGGCAACCCTCCAGAATATTGAGGGTGCCCATCGTAATACTCTGAATCGTTTCTGCAGGCTGCTCAAATGAAAGGCCCACTGAAGATTGGCCTGCAAGATAGTAGATCTCATCAGGGTTACTCTTTCGTAACGCCATCAAAACACTACGAAAGTCCTCAGGCACCATAGAAATATATTTAATGCGATCTGCTATGCCTAATTTTTTCAGGTTACCGAAAGATGAGCCTTGGGCATCGCGCGAAGTACCGAATACCTCATAGCCTTTATCTAGCAGTAGCTTGGCTAAATAACTGCCATCCTGACCGCTCACACCGCAAATGAGTGCAACGCGCTTACCCGTTTGGGTTGAATTGATTGATTGATTCATTGACTTAGTGGCTGATTTGGTGACTGAGCTGTTTAGCGTCCGTAGTTATCTTCGAAGCGGACAATATCGTCTTCACCCAAGTAACTACCGGACTGAACCTCGATGATCTCCAAGAGAGTTTTTCCTGGATTGGCCAAGCGATGTGTTTGACCTTGCGGTATATAGGTACTTTGATTCTCAGAGAGCAAAATGACTTTTTCACCATTGGTGATTTCAGCAGCACCCTTAACCACAATCCAGTGCTCAGCACGATGGTGATGCATCTGCAATGACAGGCTAGCGCCTGGTTTTACCTGAATGCGCTTCACCTTAAAGCGCTCACCCTCATCCACACTGTCATACCAACCCCAGGGCCTTGCTACCTTGCGGTGAAGATTCTTCTCTTCACGCTTTTGTTTTTCTAGCTGATTAACGATGTGCTTCACATCCTGGCTATTAGAGCGGTGCGCAACTAAAACAGCATCGGCAGTTTCAATAATGACTAAGTTATCAACACCGACTGCGCTCACAAGACGGCTACTAGCATGTACTAAAGAATTGCTAGCATCACTCAGCAGGGTATCGCCAGAGGTAACATTACCTTGATCATCTTTTTTGCCTACCTGCCAGACTGCATCCCAAGCGCCTAAGTCATTCCAACCCGCATTGAGTTCGACCATCTTGATGCCGAACTGACTGCTCGCATTACCAGGACATTTTTCAATGACGGCGTAGTCAATTGATTCACTAGGGATTGTTTTAAAGATGTCTTTATCGGGACGAACAAACTCCGTATCACCCGCGCGATCAATCTTACGTGCAACCCAGGCAGTTTCGGTTGCACCATATATATCGCTGCGGAATTCCTTTAATGCGGCAAGCCAAGTACTTGCCCTTAGGACGAACATGCCGCCATTCCAAAAGTAATTGCCGTTATCTAAATAACTTTGCGCAGTCTTGGCATCAGGCTTTTCTACAAATTGCTCAACGGTGTATTCACCATGAGATCCTTGTTGGCCCATTTTCTTGATGTAGCCATAACCCGTTTCTGGGGCACTTGCCGTAATACCTAGGATGGCAATTGTCTTTGCACTGGAATCCGCTTTGACAACTTCGACACATTCATTGAGTGCTTTAGTAAAAGCTGCACCATTTTGGATGGTTTGATCTGCTGGCGTAATAACCAAGATGGGATCAATAGGGTTGCCACTGCTATCTTTTTGCTCGCTAGCGTACAAAGCAGCCAAGCTTAATGCCGGTGCCGTATTACGACCCTCTGGCTCTAAAAGCAAAGTTGCTTTAATGCTAGGCATTTCTCGTAATTGATCAAGCACCAAGAAACGATGCTCTTCATTGGTCACAATTAATGTGGGCCCAATATCATTCTTAGAGAGCGTATTTAAACGCTCTACCGCCTGCTGAAATAAGCTCTTGCCAGAGTCATCACCAGACAACACTAAAAACTGCTTTGGAAATCCTGCGCGGGATAACGGCCACAGGCGTGTGCCAGACCCACCACAAAGGATGACTGGGATAACGGTATTAGCTGACAGTTTGGTTAAGCTCATCAATTAGCAAAGCATTTATGCTTTTTGTAAATATCCGGTGATTTTAAAGGTTTTAAGCAGCTATTTTCATGAAACTAGGGGTTAACAATGGATTTAACTTCATTTAACCCATGATTACCCCTGAACCCAAAAAACTCACTAGAATTATCACCAGCGCAAGATAGCGCTATTAAGCCCAAAGCCTAGATCTTAATGAGGGTCCTTGGGGCTTAAATTCACAATGAAAACCACTTATTACGGAGTCAATCATGACAACAGGCAATATCCCGAAAATCAACTTACGCAACTCTTTGACTGAATGCGGTCAATCCATTCGCAAAGAAAATGCTGGCAAATACCAAAACTACGCTATTCAGGACTGCAAAGCCTCAATCGCAGCCAGCAGAATCAGCAAATAAAGACTTGTCTTGAGTTAGAGCTGCCTGTTATTTAGGCGGCCTATTGGGGTAAGGTTTACCGGTCAAATTACTGAAGACCGCCCCAACCAGTATTAATAACGCTGAATCCACCATCACCGGGAAAAAGGCATAGCGGTAGTGCGTTATGCCCCCCAAAACCGCAATTAAAGCCACTGCCGCTGCTGGTGGATGCAAGCAGCGCAGCATAAACATTCCCATTATTGACAGTGCAGCAGCCATTGGTAGGGCCAATAAAGGGCTTGAAAACAGGATTGCACAACTCACCCCAACCAAGGCTGAAAGAGTATTGCCAGCGATAACAGCCCAAGGCTGAGCCATTGGACTGCCAGGCAGAACGAAAACCAATAAAGCGCTTGCCCCCAATGAAGCCATCAACCATTCATCGATACCACTAAGCTCTCTAAGGTACATAGCGATAGTAATAACTAACATCAGCCCTATAAAAGCCCCGATGGCTGAACGGAAACGCTCATGCCAGGTAACCAGCGGTTGATCGCCACCCAAATAAAAGAAATAGCGCCTCGCCAGATTCCGAACGGTATTTTTCATTTCTTTACATTCACCCTTTTAATTCTGTAATTCATTAAATACTGCATTTCTACACTCTTGAGCACTTAAATGAGCTCTATTGCTTCTTTTAGCTTTGCCACTGTCGATACTAGTCCTGACCTCCCATAACTATCGAGCAATTCTTGCGCAGAGTATGGGGGATTTTTTAATCTTAAGCGTATATGCTTAATTGCCGTTAACGCTTGATAGGGAATGAGATCCAATTGATGGCAAATAAAGTCATCAGGATGAATTGCTTCAATATTGTATTGATCCAATACGTGACTTGGAAAATCTTTGACATTAAAGGTAACAATGCTATCAGCATGCCCAGCAATTGCAGCAGCTAAAACATGTCTGTCATCCATGTCAGGTAGATCAAGGGCCTCAATTAAAGATTGATACTTTTCTTTTTCTACTTCCCAGTCGGGAATAGCTACCCTCTGTCTATTGCACCTCTTAAGAACCTGCTCTGGCGTTAAATCAACTCTATCGAGAAGAAGGTTTCGAGTTCATTCTTCATCTATATCTTGAGACCATTTTACAGTGAATAAACCCTCAATACAAAACTGCGCAAGGATATCGAACACATTGACTGGATACATGACATTTGCATCCAGTATTGCCGTGTATCTTGCCGTACCCGCCATCGATTTAGTAGCCTAAGTTTAATTCTTGAGCTTGATCAGCCATTTCTTGCATGGCAACCTCTCGCTCAAACCTCATCTTAGATTTGTATTCCAATAAATCCTCATACGCCACCCTTCTATGAGATCCCACCATAGTGAATCTGATTTTCTTATCCTTTAAAAGCTTGGTCAGAAATGGTCTAGAAACATTTAAGATTTGAGCAGCCTCAACGGTGGTTAACAAGTGGCCTTGAGGCACTAAAAAGATAGGCTTTTTCTCTGCCATAGAGCCAAGCACATTTGCTATTAAGCGCAACACTTTTGGCGGTAGCTCCAAAATGGGGGTATCCACTCCGATAGAAGTTTCTTTTTCAGTAAGCAATGCAATCTTATTTGCTTTTGAGTGATCAAGCGCCATCATCATGCATCTTGTAGCAGAGCGCACAAGCTCAGACTCTGAATCATTCAATATTGGCTCTTCAATATTTCTATCCAATGTTGCAGACATTTTTACTCCATACGTGAGGATATCTAGTTGCAATCTTTCTTTGAAGATCTGCACTTAGTGTAATGCAACTAATTTAATAAGTGAAACAAATGAAATAACTGTACTTAAAGCATAGTTTTTCAATATGGCTACAAGAAACAAGCCGGGACTACCCTTGTACGATAGCGCCCCTTAAATAAGGTCCTTTTTGGCAATAAAAATGACCGCCTAAGCGGTCATTTTTATTCATCGGAATACCGATTGGCTTTGAGAGCTTTGAATTAAGCCTTCTTAGCGTAAGCAGAGCACCAGCCCTTGGCTGAAACTTGCTTGCCCGCAAATAAGGCACAACCGCCAGCAGCTGCATCAGCTTTACCCTGGAACAAGGCGCAGCTGCTGCACTGCTGTCCAGCAGCGTACTTAGCGTACTTTGCTTTATCTACCTTGGAGGCATCAGCCTTATAGCCCAATGCAGCAGCTTGTGGATCAGTTTCTGCAACCATAGCTTGAGCTTGAACTTTACCGTTCAAAGCCAATGTACAAGCACCAGCAGCAGACAAAATCATAAATTGGCGACGACTATTTTTCATGGATTCTCCAAAAAATAAAACAGCGAATGTTGTGCAATGACAATGCACCCTAAAAACTAAAGGTGATCATAGTGGAGAAGAATTAATCTATCCAGCTAGCATGTAAGTCCATGATTTATATGGAGATATAGATGAGAATTATTCTCAAATATTGCAATGCAAGATTGCCGGGAAAGATAAGACTTATTTCAACACCCAAAAAGAAACAAGTTACTTCGAAGAGAAGCTATTTCCAGCCCTTCAAATTCATGCAATTGATCCATTGCCTGATATGCACACCTGAGCCCGCTTCTGGGTAGTCTTCTTGGCAGTCCCTGAGGTCCTTGTTATAAGTCGCTTTATTATTCTTTGCAGGATCCTCATTTTCAGAAGGGAAACTGGAGCAAGCGATAAGCATCCCCAGCATGGAGATGATCCAGAAAGCTTGTGTTGCCCTGAATAATGCTTTTGTCATCTACTTCCCTTGCTGGCTAACTTCATGTAATTGCCATGATCTCCGCAGGCACGATTAAATGCCACCGCCGCTAAAGAATCTTTTGCACCAACTGCCCCGCCAGACTTTTCACTTTTCCCCTGAGCGGTCAGGGCATAAGTATTGCTTTGGCAATTTGCCGTAAATACATAATCCGCTTGCTTAGGAAAATCTTTATTTAAGAAGTAAGAGCTCAACCTCAATTGGCGGATATCTTTCTTGACATCAACAATAGTGACTTCATTATTAATGACTTCATAGAAAACTGGTGGTTTCGCATCGGTTGATTCAACAACTGCATCTTCCTTAGGAGGTGCTATCTGCTTATTAAGCTTTTCATCAAAGACTTCAACTGGGGCTTTCTTGGCAACGGGGGCTGGCAATGAGCTATCTTGATACAAAAAGTAATTGATGTTCTGATCATCAATAAATTTTCTGCCACATACTCGGGAACGCATATAGGCCATAGCGGTTCTTGGGGCAATCTTAACCCAGCCAGAACCATTGACTGGCTTGGTGTCGCCCACTAGAGGCGCCTTGGAAACGATATTTTGGGTGTAGAGAGTTTCTGACCACTGGTAATTGGCAAAGCAATCAATCTTCTGGCGATAAGGGCCGACGATAGTAGCGTTATACGGCGCTAGAGTATTTTTCTCTCTAGGGGAAAAGAATGCATCAAAAGTAACAATACCCTCTTCATCCTCGCTTAAGGTGTAGGGGTCATAAAACCAGACCTTAGACTGAGATTCCGCCAAAAGAATCCAAGTGCGATCCTCATAATCTTTTTGATTTAGCGCCGGAATATAAAAGAACGGTGATTCCACCCCTTCATTCATGGCCGCTTGATAATCCTGTCGCTGAGGGCCAAATGTACAGCCCACAAGCGAGACGATTAACAGAATGAGGAGTTTTTTCATTGGCCTATTTACGGTCAATCAGGGCCAAGAACTCACGACGCAAATTAGAGTCCTTCAAGAAAGCGCCACGCATGACGCTGTTGATCATCTTAGAGTCACGATCTTTAACCCCACGCCATTGCATACAGAAGTGATCAGCATCCATCACGACAGCAACGCCAATCGGTTTAATCTTTTTCTCGAGCATGTCAGCTAGCTCTACTACCGCCTCTTCCTGAATCTGTGGACGACACATTACCCACTCAGTTAAGCGTGAATACTTAGAAAGACCAATCAATGCAGAGTCTTTGCTTGGCAATACACCAATCCAAATGCGGCCCATGATGGGGCATAAATGGTGTGAGCAGGCGCTGCGAACGGTAATAGGCCCAATAATCATGAGCTCATTTAAACGGCTCACATTCGGAAACTTCGTTAAAGTTGGCTGATCTACATAGCGGCCATTAAAGACCTCTTGAACATACATCTTTGCTACGCGACGACTGGTATTTTGAGTATTGTGATCATTCTCAGTATCAATCACGAGACTCTCTAGAACGGCCTGCATCTTCTCTGCAACCTCATCTACCAAACCCTCTAACTCACCTGGCTTAATAAACGCAGAAATATTGTCATTCGCATGAAAGCGTGCTTTTTGAGCCTCAATACGACGACGAATGACTACTGATAAAGGAGTGCCAGCATCTTCTTTGCTGTTTACTTTTTTCGTCACAGCTTTACTAGCCACTTTTTTGGCTGGTGTTTTTTTAATGGGCATATAAAGTTTTTGTCTCGAATATTTTAAGAATAAGTTTTGTATTTTTTGTATTTAAATCTGGAAGAACAACGCAACTACGCAAATCATGCCAAATAACCAAACTGTGGAACGAGTCGTTGGCCAGTCAGCGATGTAGCAAACCAGATACGCAATGCGCGCAAGCACAAAGCCCATTGCTAGCAGATCAATTCTGTCTTGTGGGGCATGAGCTACGGATGCAATGATGACAGCGGCAAAGAAAAAAGGGAGCGACTCAAATATATTGGCTTGAGCCGCATTGGCGCGCGCCCTAAAACCAGTTTGTTTAGCAAGCCATTGTCTTGGCATACCGTTGTCATAGCCTTCAAAGCCTTTTTTGGCGATACCGGCAGCAACATAGGGAAGTAGCCCCATAAAGAGAATGCACGCATAAGCAATAGTCATGATGGCCTTATTAAAGTGAAATTATTTGCGAGAAGTAGGAGTGCTTATTTTGGACTTTTCTTACTACCAATGCGGCTCTCAGTGCCATTGAGCAAATTTTGTATATTGCTACGATGACGCCAAATAAGTAATAGGCAAACGATCAGTAATGCAATGCCCATCGGCTGAAAGCCGAATAAGAAAACAAAATAGATTGGACCAAATATCGCAGCAGCTAAAGCTGCTAGAGATGAGTAACGCATGAACGCAGCGACAATAATCCAAGTACTCAGTGTGGCTAATCCCAAGATCCAGTTAATACCAAACAAAATACCGCAAGCGGTTGCCACACCTTTGCCACCCTTAAAGCCGTGGAATATCGGGAAAAGATGACCCAAGAACACCGCGATGACTACACCGCATAAGAGCCAGGAGCTCATGGTGGAGGTGAGGGATTCATCTCCAAGTAAAACTCGAGCCAGCATGACGGCAAAGTAGCCCTTTAGAGCATCGCCGATCAGAGTTAGCACTGCGGCTAATTTATTGCCAGTGCGCAGCACATTGGTTGCCCCAGGATTGCCCGAACCATAAGAGTGAGGATCCGGCAAGCGCATGCATTTGCTAACCACTACTGCAAAAGAAATAGAGCCTATTAAATAGGCAATCGGGATAAGCAAGAGATCTAAGGTAAGGTCCATACCGCTATCTTAAACACTTGTAGAGGGAAGTAAGTCGGAAGCCTAAGAGCCCCGAGGATGATGCTGTTGATGGATGGATTTAAGTCTCTCCCTGGCCACATGGGTATAGATCTGGGTAGTGGAAATGTCTGCGTGCCCTAAAAGCAGCTGCACCACCCTTAAATCAGCACCATGATTCAGTAAATGGGTGGCAAATGCATGGCGCAGGGTATGGGGTGATAGCGCCACCGGAATATTAGCCACAGTTGCGTAGCGCTTAATCAAAGCCCAGAATGCCTGACGGGTTAAGCCTGTACCAGTATGGCGACCCACAAAAACCGCATCAGTCGTTTTACCTTCCAACAAAGGAGTGCGGGCTTCTGATAAATAGCATCGTAACCACTGCCCTGCTTCACCGCCAAAGGGCACTAAGCGCTCTTTGCCGCCCTTGCCATTGACTACGCGCACGACACCCTCATTTAAACCAAGGGCAACAGTCTTTAAAGAAACGATTTCTGAAACACGCAAGCCACTGGCATACATCAACTCCAGCATGGTGCGATCACGCAGACCTAATGGCGTTTCAATATCGGGAGCATTAAGTAAAGCAGTGACTTGATCTTCGCTTAACGTCTTCGGAAAACGGAGCGCTTGTTTAGCAGCACGTAATCCAATACAAGGATCGCTCTTGACCAAATTAATGCGGAGTGCATGACGATAGAAGCGCTTGAAAACCGTTAAGCGCCGATTAGCAGTAGTAGCTTTATCAGCACGTCGATGCGCAATATAGGCTGTGAGATCTTTTTCTGTCACTCCGTACAGATCAGCTCCAGAGTCTTTATAGAGCCACTGGGCCAATAACAATAAGTCTCTGCGGTATGCGGACAGGCTATTTTGAGCTAGACCGTCTTCTAGCCAGCAAGCATCGCAGAAGCGCTCAATGGCTTCTTGACTTGCTGGGGCTATCTGATTTTGGATGTTTTTAGAGATTGGCATTTAAGATTGCATGGCTCTAGGCAGCCAAATATCAATAACTACTTAGCAACCTCTTCCAGTTTTTCTGCAAGCCATATCTTCATCAAAGATTGATATGGCACATCAAGCTTATTCGCTTGCAACTTAATATTCTCCAAAATACTCTGGGATAAGCGGAGCGATATTGAAGTGGTTGTTGGCTTCAGATTTGGCATTGTGACTCTTACAGCCCTTGACAAATCAAAATATTCTGAAGAATCACTCTTCTCCCAGAAGGCGCGCTCTTCTTTTTCACTCTTGAATTTAGGAATTGTTTTGCTAGGCTTTTTCATAGAATGCCCTCTCTTTCTTACTCATTGGCCTTGCGGAAACCACCCTAATTAAAGTGCCACTCTTTCGCAAGGTAAAAACTACGGACAAAAATTCACCAATCGAGGTAACACCAAGAGCCAAATAACGTTGCTCATCTTCGCTATGCTTCTCATCACCAGAAACCAATAGGGGCTGATTAAAGAAAATTTCTTCTGCCTCTCCTTGAGTTACACCATGCTTCTCTTCGCTCTTGTAAGCGTTTCCAGCATCCCACTGGAACCCAGTAATTCGGTGAAAATCTATCATGCATGTATATTATCATAATATACATGCACCTATAAAGCAAGGGGTCTCTTATACCCCCTCAAACATCACATTAGTCACGGAAATTATTAAAGCCTAATGGCGCTTCGGTAACTTCTTTTTTGAGCAGAGCCATAGTTTCTTGCAGGTCATCACGCTTAGCACCAGTGACACGTACTGCATCACCCTGAATACTGGCTTGTACTTTGAGCTTGCTGTCTTTGATGATGCGGACTACCTTTTTAGCCAGGTCTGAAGTAATACCCTTTTGGATCTTCATAGTCTGCTTGCGCTTATCACTGCCAATAGTTTCTGTTTTGTCATCTTTGAGATAACGCACGTCCACATTGCGCTTAGCCATTTTGCTAATCAACACATCACGCACTTGGCCTAATTTAAAGTCGTCATCGCCAAACAAGATTAAAGTTTCATCTTTTTGCTCTACACGGCTATCGGAGCCCTTAAAGTCAAAACGATTGGTAATTTCTTTATTAGATTGCTCAACAGCATTTTTGAGTTCAATCATGTCCGGCTCACAAACTACGTCAAATGTTGGCATTTTTACTCCCTATATTTTTTGGTAAATATTCAAGCAATCTTCATATTTTCTAGATATTTTGGAGACTTTTACAAGTTTTGCACCTAAAAAATATTCGCTAGATTCTTTTACGAATAAGATTGTGGCATGAACCGTGCTCAAAATGCGCCCCAAGTAGCAAATTCAATCCCAAATCTGGGCTTGAAGCGGCGCAACACCTTTGGCTTTGAGTCCAGCGCAGAATTGGCATATGAAATTACTTCTGCCGAGCAAATTCCGAGAGTCCTTGCAGATATTGCTGAACAAAAATTAGCCTGGCGGGTTTTAGGTGGTGGCAGCAATGTCATTCTCCCGGCCAAGTTACCGGGGGCTACCCTTCTCATGAATATTGCCGGACAAGAAATTATTTCCAGCGATGCGGATGCCAGTCTTTTAGCTGTGGGTGGTGGTGTGAATTGGCATGAACTTGTTGCTTGGACCCTAGAGAATGATTTACCCGGTTTAGAAAACTTAGCACTCATCCCCGGAACCGTTGGAGCAGCACCAATTCAAAACATTGGGGCTTACGGTGTTGAGATCGGCGATTACATCGATCGTATCGAAGCCTTTGATACGAAAGATCATGCCTTTGTCACCCTCGCAAAAGAGGCCTGCCACTTTGCTTATCGCGATAGCTACTTCAAGCAAAATCCCCAGCGCTTTATTGTGACAAAGGTTGTTTTTAGTATTCCTAAAAATTGGCAGGCTCGTATTCATTACGCAGATCTAGCAAAACAATTTGCTGAAAACTCCAATCCCACTGCAGAAGAAATTTTCTTAGCAGTTTGTAAGATCCGCACACATAAATTGCCTGACCCAAAAGTGATTGGCAATGCCGGCAGCTTCTTTCAGAATCCCATTGTTCCGAATGAACAATATGAAACCCTGCTCAAAACTCATGCTGACCTAGTCTCATATCCCGACGCACCAGGCAAACGCAAGCTAGCGGCTGGATGGCTCATTGATCAATGTGGCTTTAAGGGACAGCGTATGGGCTCAGTCGGCGTTTATGAAAACCAAGCGCTGGTGCTGGTCAATCATGGTGGTGGCACGGCTCAAGAAATCCTAGGCCTAGCAAAGTGTATTCGCGATAAAGTGCACGATAAATTTGGTGTTAGCTTGCAGATAGAGCCCAATATCCTCTAGCCCTCTGGGCAAGTGAAATATCTCCTATTTCACAATAGCTACTTTAGCTAACTCCACAGTCACACTACCTTCAGCAACCTGTATTTCATATTCTTGATCAGTGACTAATTCTTCTGGTTTGCGCACCGCACACAACGCTTCTTTGTTTTTACTCAGTATCACTGCATAACCACGCTCTAACGTGCGCTGGGGATTGAGCATCTCCAGCTGGGATTGATAGTGTGATTGATTGCGCTTCCAATTTTCCATGCGCACAGACCAGGCCTGGTTCAGACGTTGCTGCCACCCTTGAATTTGCTCCCTCATCCGATCTGGATTAGGCAAGGCATGACTCAAGCGAAGTGCTAGTTGATCTAGGGTTTGCGCCTCGCGCTCAACTCGTTGGTTAATCCGTTGGAGCAGTGCCTGCATGATGGCATCAAGCTCTTGCAGCATTTGATCTCGGCGTGGTGCCGCTAACTCAGCAGCGCCAGTTGGCGTTGGGGCCCGTAAGTCTGCAACAAAATCCGCAATAGTGAAATCGGTTTCATGTCCAACACCACTCACTACTGGTATTGATGAGTCTGCAATCGCATAAGCCAGTTGTTCATCATTAAATGCCCAGAGATCTTCAATGCTGCCTCCACCGCGTACTAACAAAATCACATCTACTGCTTTTTCTTTTTCGGCAGCTTTAAGTGCGGCAATCATTCCGGCGGGTGCATCAGGGCCTTGAACCAAGGTTGGATAAATCACAATCGGAATATGCGGCGCTCTTCTCGCTAAAGTACTCAGCACATCTTTGAGTGCTGCTGCTTGCGGTGATGTGATGATGCCGATTGATCGCGGATGCGTTGGTATCTCGCGTTTGCGCTCATCATCAAACAAGCCTTCTTTGGCGAGTTTGGCCTTCAACTTTAAGAAGGCTTCATATAGACCGCCCATTCCAGCGCGTCGCAAAGTCTGAATCGTGAGCTGAATATCCCCACGAGGGACATACATGCCTAGGCTGGCGCTGACTTCTACCAAATCCCCCGATTGCGGCATGAACCCAACCTGGCCGTTGCGACCACGGAACATGACGCAACGGATCTGACCTTCCGCGTCTTTTAACGAGAAATACCAATGCCCGCTGTCATAAGCCTTGAAGTTAGAAATCTCCCCGCTCACCCAGACCGCATCGAAACGGTCCTCTAAAGAGGCAGCAATGGCGCGGTTTAGATCGCCAACACTCAGAATTTCCCTTGATATTTCCGACATTTTTTCTCTTTAATCTCACAACCATCTGGCTTAGGCGCCAATAAATATCCACAGATACAGATTCACTTTAGGTTTCATGCTTATAAGTAAGTAATTACTGACCCAAAACGTCTCATAAATCCCACATCTAAAATGCAAGCCATTGATTTATAAAAGAATTAATCAGCCCAATAAATTCCATTTGAACCAATACAAAACCACGCGAACCATCTATCAAGGACTTACAGAGCAAACTCAAAAAAGTTTTGCACAGAGTTATCCACAGGCTAGGTTTCCGAAACAGGCTTTTTAATTCAGCTAAAGTACTGAGCTTATGTACTCCATCTTACTATCCGCTGGCTGGCCTATTTGGCCCCTCCTCATCATTTCCATATTGGGCTTAGCAATCGCCTTAGAGCGTTGCTGGTATCTGCGTCAAACGCACATATTCCCCAAAAATTGCCTAGAAAGCGTTTTTTCTCTTGCAAATCAGTTGGTTGGAAGCAAAACCAGCATTTCTGAGCAGCAGATTACGGAATTAGCCAAGCTTTCCCCTGCAAGCCCTTTATTGGCCTGCGCACTGAAAGAGAAATTATCCGGCAGTAATGCTGATGCTGCGCTGGAGGAGTTGCAAGTGACCGCACAAAGCACTTGGCTAAAGTTGGACCGCTACTTAGGCGCACTTGCCACGATCGCCACAGTCGCTCCGCTATTAGGCTTATTTGGCACTGTAGTGGGCATGATTGAAATCTTTGGCAGCCAAGGCGCGATCAATAGCGCTGCTGGTAGCCCACAACAATTAGCCCACGGCATATCAGTTGCCTTGTACAACACGGCATTTGGACTATTGATTGCTATTCCCGCTCTTGCTGCTTGGCGCGGTTTACGTGCAATGGCAAATCAACGTCAACGTGAATGCGAAGAATTTACTCGTCAACTGTTTAAAAAACTCTATCCAGCCGATTCCGCAAAATGAGTTGGTTAGAAACGCACCCGCGAGCTAAGAGAAGATTTTCTCTTGGGGGTAGTGCTACACCTGTAGAGCCAGAAATCAATCTGATTCCATTTATTGATGTGTTGTTGGTAGTCTTAATCTTTTTGATGATCTCCACAACCTTCACACGTTATCAAGAGTTAGCCATTACTTTACCTACTGCTAATGGCAATGAGAGCCAAACAGAGGTAAAGCAAATTCATATTGCAGTGAGTCGCGATGGCCGCTTCGCAGTGAATGGCAAAGTGATAGATCGATCACAACTCAGCAATTCATTAACTCAGCTAAATGGACAAAGCAGCCAGAAGGAAGCCGCCAGCTCTCTGCAAGTGAATATTGATGCCGATGCCAAAGCGCCTCACCAAGCTGTGATGAGCGCACTGGAGTCGGCACGTGATGCCAATCTCTCAAATATTGTATTTAGCAGCCAAGTTAACAGCCAAACCAAAAAATAACTTCAGAACTAAGAAAAATATTTTTCATGTCCTTTTCTTTTTTCCGTAAAGCTCCCAAGTTTTGGGAAAGACGTGGTCCCACGAGCTTACTGCTATGGCCGCTCTCTTGGCTTTATGGCTTGGTGATACGCGTTCGTAAATTAATTCTGGATACGGGCTTAGTAAAACAAAAGCCTGCTCCAGTACCAGTGATTATTGTGGGCAATATTCGTGTAGGCGGCACTGGCAAGACACCTATCGTGATTGCTCTAGCTGAACGCCTTAGTCACCTTGGTTGGAGGCCTGGAATTATTAGTCGAGGCTATGGCGCTTCTTCTCAAACAGCACCCCTACAAGTACACAGCGACTCTGATCCAACCCTAGTTGGTGACGAGCCCGTCTTGATTGCAAAACGCACACATGATCAATTTCCGATTTGGGTTTTTCCAAAGCGCCTAAAAAGTATTAGTGCTTTGCTCAGGCATTCACCCAATGTCAACGTCATCATTAGCGATGATGGCTTGCAGCACAGTGGTTTAGCGCGCTGGCCTTCTCGCGAAGGCGGTCGCGATATCGAATTCGTGGTTCGTGATGGACGAGGTGAAGGTAATCGCTTTTTGCTACCTGCAGGCCCTTTGCGTGAACCCGCCACACGCGAGCGTGATGCCACACTCTTTACTGGAAAAACAAAAGGTCTTGAATCTAAGCTTGGCCCCCAAGATGAATACTATTTAGGGCGTCGCGCATTCTCGCTCTTGGGTAATTTGGGAAATGCCTATCAATTGATTAATTCAGCAAATACGCAGACGCTTGCTCAAATTGCAGATAGTTATTTACCAAATAAAATTGCCGCTGTTGCCGCCTTGGGCAATCCACAACGCTTTTTTGATGATCTCCTCAAACAAGGAATTGCCGCTAAATCGATTCCTTTGCCGGATCATGCGACGTATACCCCCGAGTTCTTTGAGAAGATCAATGCGCAATGCATCCTCATTACCGAAAAGGATGCTGTGAAATGCGCGGCAATTACAGATGAACGTATTTGGGTGGTACCCATGACTCTCGCCCTCCCGGATAGCCTGGCTGAATGGCTGCAATCTATCCTGCAAAGACCCAGTCCTTATCGCTACACCTTGTAGGTTTAGCTTACATAGCACTACACTGTGTCATCCCCTATTTAGATCACCATTAAAGAAATCATGGATAAACGACTGCTCAATATTTTGGTTTGCCCTTTGTGCAAAAGCCAATTGCATTTAAACGCCGAGAAACATGAGCTCATTTGCAAAGCCGATCGCTTGGCTTACCCGATTCGGGATGATGTGCCGGTAATGCTGGTTGAAGAAGCACGCAGCCTTAGCGCTGATGAAATCGCTTAAGCATTGACTGCTCAATCTCAATGAATGCTACCCCTAAAGCTCCCGATTTTTTAGTGGTGATTCCGGCTCGAATGGGATCCACTCGTTTACCGAGAAAACCTCTAGCTGATATTGGTGGCAAACCGATGGTGATTCGCGTGGCTGAACGCGCCAAGCAATCACTCGCACAAAGCGTTGTAGTTGCAACCGATTCACCAGAGATACAAGCTGCATGCGATGAGCATCGTATCGAGTGTTTACTAACTAGCGCAGATCATCCAACCGGAACTGACCGTATTGCTGAAGTGGCCCAGCTACTGAAGCTACCTAGCAATGCATTGATTGTGAATGTGCAAGGTGATGAGCCGCTCATACCACCTGAATTAATCAATCAAGTTGCCAGAACTTTAGCTGAACATATGGAGTGCGCTATCTCCACAGTTGCCGTACCGATTACCGATGTCACAGAGATCAACAACCCCAATGTGGTGAAAGTAGTTCTTAATCGCTCCAGTGAAGCGCTCTACTTTTCCAGAGCGCCGATTCCGTTTGTGAGAGATCCTCAGGCAAACCAAAAAATAGCGCATTTACGCCATCTGGGGATCTATGCCTATAGGGCTGACTTTTTACAGGCCTACACCCGTCTAGAGCCAGCACCTCCAGAGCAGGCTGAAGCTTTAGAACAGCTACGCGCCCTCTGGAATGGTTATCGCATAGCCGTTCATACCGCCTCTGAAGCCCCGCCTGCTGGGGTGGACACCCCAGAGGACCTCGAAAGAGTGCGCCAGTTACTGGCTGGTTCCTAGACTAACCTCAGACCAAAAGCTAAAACCTCAGTAGTTTTAAGCTTCTCGGGGATAATCCTAGGCAATAGGCTTCTAAGATCCCGACAAAATACGGGACAATGTCAGCTCTTCTAAGGGGAAAACAATGCGGTTGATTCTGCTCGGTGCACCAGGTGCTGGAAAAGGCACACAAGCTCAGTTTATTTGCGAAAAATTTGCTATTCCACAAATTTCCACTGGCGATATGTTGCGCGCTGCTGTGAAAGCAGGAACTGAACTCGGTATTGCGGCCAAAAAAATTATGGATGCGGGTGGCCTCGTTTCTGATGACATCATCATCGGCCTCGTTAAAGATCGCCTGACTCAACCGGATTGCAGCAAAGGCTATTTGTTTGATGGTTTTCCAAGAACCATTCCTCAAGCACAAGCCATGAAAGATGCTGGTGTTCCGATTGATTACGTTTTAGAAATCGATGTGCCATTTGATGCCATCATCGATCGCATGGGCGGACGTCGTGTTCACCCTGCCTCTGGCCGTACTTATCACATCAAATACAACCCGCCAAAAGTTGCAGGCAAAGATGATGTGACTGGCGACGATCTCATTCAGCGTGACGATGACAAAGAAGCAACTGTTCGTAAACGTCTGCAAGTTTATGACGATCAGACCCGTCCATTAGTGGAGTACTACTCCTCTTGGGCTGCGCAAGGCAATCCAGCCGACAAGGTAAAAGCGCCAGTCTATCGCAAGGTAAGTGGCACTGGTAACGTTGAAGACATCACCGCTTCTATTTTTGCTGAACTGAAGTAATTCAATTCGCATTAGTAAAAAAGGACTGCATTGCAGTCTTTTTTTATGCATGCACACTTAATTTCATACCCAAGGCATGTATTACCCTGGCTACCGTCTCAAATCGTGGACGCGCTTCAATTTTTAAGGCTCTATAAAGAGATTCCCTGGTTACTCCACTCTTTTTAGCAATAGCAGTCATGCCTTTTGCCCTAGCAATATCGCCTATTGCCGCAACAAATAAAGCAGGATCTCCATCCTCTAGCACAGCAGTTAAATATCCAGCGATATCTGCCTCAGTTTTTAAGTAATCAACGACATCAAATTTAGGCAAATCTTTTATTTTTATTTTTTTTGTATTTTTCATTCAATCCTCCATCGTTAAAAGCAACTTCTTAACCTTTTTAATATCAGCCTTTTGAGTTGTTTTATAACCGCCGCCCAACATCACAATTACTACCTTCCCACGCCGCAAGTAATACATCCGCCAACCGGAACCAAAATGCTCTCGCATCTCCCAAATTCCATTTGCATCAGTTATTGGGGTAACATCACCCAAATTTCCCAATGCGGCCCTACGCAGTCTTGCTAATAATCGACCTCGAGTTAAAGGATCGCGAATAGCGTTTAGCCAGACCTCAAATTCAACTGTTTTATTGATTTCATACATCTTCAGATTGTAATCAATTGGTTACAGTATACACAAAACCTTACCAAGAGCGCTGCTTTAAAACATGAAAAAATTTAGATGGCTAAGGTAATGTGAAGTTAGATAGGCAAATAAAAAAGCCTGTAACTGCAGGCTTTGTTGAAATTAAGAATATCCCTTAGGATTATTTTTCTGCCATCGCCAAGAATCAGCACACATGCGATCAATCCCTAATTGAGCTTCCCAGCCTAAAACTTTTTTAGCTAACGTTGGGTCTGCGCAATATTCAGATAGGTCACCAGCTCGTCGAGCAACAACCTCATAAGGAATCTTTACTCCCGATGCTCCCTCAAACGCCTTAATCATGTCAAAAACACTATACGGCTTTCCGGTTCCTAGATTTACTGTGATGGATGCATTCTGTTCTAGGGCTTTTAAAGCCGCTAGGTGACCTGCAGCCAAGTCCTCAACGTGAATGTAATCTCTTAAACCCGTTCCATCTGGGGTTGGGTAATCATTTCCATACACCATCAATTTTTCTTGAGCACCTATGGCGACCTGAGTCATAAAGGGCATTAAGTTATTTGGTTTGCCAAAAGGATTTTCACCAATCTGCCCAGACTCATGAGCGCCCACTGGATTGAAATATCTAAGCAAAGCAATTCTTAAAGCAGGGTTAGCCTTTTGTAGATCACGCAAAATCTCTTCAACCATCAACTTGGTTCTGCCATAGACATTGATCGGCGACAAAGCAGTCTCTTCGGTATAGCAAACAGATCCTGGGTTCCCATATACAGTTGCTGAAGAGGAGAAGATCAATTGATTTACATTGGCGCGCATCATCTCTTCAAATAAAACAATACTTCCGGATACATTGTTATCAAAGTATTTCAGGGGGAAGGCTTCTGATTCACCCACTGCTTTCAGGCCGGCAAAATGTATTACCGAATCAAATACAAGCTGCCCAAAAGTGGCTCTAACTAGCGCTCTATCTCGTATATCGCCCTCGATGAACTCAACCGCTTTTCCAGCCAAGTCTTCTATGCGCTTGACGACCCCCAAGCTACTGTTGGATAAGTTATCCAGAATGACAATATCTTTGCCGGAATTCAATAGCTGAACTACGGTATGAGAGCCAATGTAACCAGCGCCACCTGTGACCAGAATTTTTTTCATATTTTTAATGACATCTTCAGTGGTAAATGCTGCTCACCAAATCGGCTACTTCAATTCTTTTAAAGCACTCTCGAAAGATTCAATATCAGCAAAGCTTCGATAGACCGAGGCAAAGCGAATGTATGCAACCTTATCTAGACGCTTGAGCTCACGCATCACCAACTCACCTACGCGCTCACTAGGAATCTCTTTTTCACCCAGACTAAGGAGCTTTTCTTCAATACGGGCAATGGATTCATCGACGGAGTCTGAAGATACTGGGCGCTTACGCAGGGCTAGCTTGAGTGAACTTGCCAGCTTGTCATGACTGTATTCGACTCTGCTGCCGTTCTTCTTGACGATGGCTGGGAGCGCCAACTCAACGCGCTCATAGGTAGTAAAGCGCTTATCGCACTTGGCACAACGGCGACGACGGCGAATGGTATCGCCCTCGTCAGATACCCGGGTATCTAGAACCTGGGTATCTTCGTTATGACAGAAAGGACAGCGCAATGAGGGCTCTTTTCTTTAGTGGGTATTGATTTTTTGTTACTTAACCGTAGACTGGGAAACGCTTCGTGAGCTCAGAAACTTGCGCGCGCACTTTGGCGATGTTCTCAGGATCATTTGGATTGTCTAAAACATCCGCAATAAAGTTACCTACTTGTATTGCTTCTGCCTCTTTAAATCCACGGGTAGTCATCGCTGGCGAACCCAAACGAATACCACTGGTCACCATTGGTTTTTCTGGATCGTTTGGAATGCCATTCTTATTGCAAGTAATGTGTGCTTCACCTAAAACACGTTCAGCTTCTTTGCCGGTCATTTTCTTGGCACGCAAATCTACCAACATCACATGAGAATCCGTTCCACCAGAAACGATACGTAAGCCACGTGCAATCAAAGTCTCTGCAAGTGCTTTTGCATTCGCAACAACTTGCTTTTGGTAATCAATAAAGCCCGGCTCCTGCGCCTCTTTGAATGCTACTGCTTTACCTGCGATGACATGCATCAAAGGACCACCCTGTAAGCCTGGGAACACTGCGGAGTTAATGGCCTTCTCATGCTCAGCCTTCATCAAGATGATGCCGCCACGAGGGCCGCGCAAGCTCTTGTGGGTAGTAGAGGTAACAATATCTGCATGCGGTACGGGGCTTGGATAAACACCAGCAGCAATCAGGCCAGAGTAATGCGCCATATCCACCATAAAAATCGCGCCTACTTCTTTTGCTAACTTACCAATGCGCTCCCAATCGATGACGAGGGAGTAGGCAGATGCACCAGCAATAATCAATTTAGGTTTGTGCTCACGTGCCAAACGCTCCATTTGCTCATAGTCAATCGCTTCGTTTTTATCAAGCCCATAAGAAATAGGATTGAACCACTTACCGCTCATATTCAGAGCCATGCCATGCGTTAAGTGACCACCCTCAGCTAAGCTCATACCCATGAAGGTATCCCCTGGCTTTAAGAAGGCCAAGAACACCGCTTGGTTGGCAGATGCTCCGCAATGCGGTTGCACGTTAGCAGCTTCAGCACCATAAAGCGCTTTGACACGATCAATTGCTAATTGCTCAGCAACGTCTACGAATTCACAACCACCGTAATAGCGCTTTCCTGGATAACCTTCGGCATATTTATTGGTCAACTGAGAGCCTTGGGCCTCCATTACCGCTGGTGAGGTGTAGTTCTCAGAAGCAATCAACTCAATATGGTCTTCCTGACGCTTATTTTCGTTCTGAATGGCTGCCCATAATTGGGGATCGGTTTTGGCTAAGGTGTTTTGACGGTCAAACATGGTGATAATCCTGAAAAAGTTGGATTGCTGAGTGAATTAACTTAGTAAAATCAACCTACATCATACAAAATCCATCATGACCCCTACACAAGACCTCTCATTTCTCTCCCTAGTCCTTAATGCCAGCCTATTAGTACAGTTGGTAATGTTGTTATTACTCAGCATGTCCGTGGCCTCTTGGACCATTATTTTCAAGAAAACTGCTGTTTTACGTGGGGTCCGCCAGGATACCGAGCGCTTTGAGCGCGACTTTTGGGCCGGCGGCGACCTCAATACCCTCCTGGAGGCAGCCCAGCGTAATAACCGCAATGACGCGGTCCTAGAGCATATTTTCGAAGCTGGGATGCAAGAATTTGCAAAAGGTCGTGAGATTGACGCCGCCCGTCGCGCCATGAAAGCCACCTACCAACGTGAAATGGACCTCCTGGAAGCCAATCTACCTTTCTTGGCATCCGTAGGCTCAGTTTCTCCCTATATCGGCCTCTTTGGCACCGTTTGGGGCATCATGCACTCCTTCCGCGGTTTGGCCAATGTGCAAAACGCGACTCTTTCCGCTGTAGCCCCTGGTATTGCAGAAGCGTTGATCGCTACAGCGATTGGTCTGTTCGCAGCAATTCCGGCAGTAGTTGCATACAACCGTGCAGCAACTGATGTAGACCGTCTCTCCATTCGCTTTGAAACTTTCATTGAAGAGTTCACCAATATCTTGCAGCGTCAAACTGCAGGACGTTAATTGAAATAACGCGTGAACCGATAAGCGAAAAAAATTATGGCTGGATCTTCATTACGTAAAAACAAACGTCGGGCAATGTCTGACATCAACGTCGTTCCGTACATCGACGTAATGCTGGTATTACTCGTGATCTTTATGGTCACTGCACCAATGGTCAATCCAGGTGTTGTCAACTTACCCACTGTTGGTGGCGCCAAAGTGCAATCACTACCGCCAGTCTTTTTAACGATTGATGCCAACGAGAATGTCATCGTGCGCAAAGATGGTGATCCGACTCAAACACTCAATAAATTTGAACTCGGTGCTTTTGCAAGATCACAAGCAGAAAAGTCTGCCGATCAACCTATTGTCATCGCCGCAGATAAATCCATCAAATATGAAACAGTGATGGAAGTCATGTCCAAGCTCAAAGAGAATGGCGTGAAGCGCGTTGGCCTTGCGGTCAAGACCCAGTAAGAATCTGGCCTTCATAGCTGCTCATGAATAGCGTACACTCTTTTCAGCCACCCCTCTCGCAATTCAAGCGAGGACGTTTTACGAAAGAAGAAAGCACTAAGCGCGCGTTTACTTTTTCACTCATTGCCCATTTGGGATTGCTTGCCTTTCTAATGATTGGCATTAGCTGGAATAACACCACCTCTTCTGGTGTTGAAGTTGAGCTTTGGGATTCTGCTCCGCAGGTTGAAGCACCGCCTGAACCAGAACTCAAAACAGAAGTTAAAGAAGAAGCTGCTGATATCGCCATCAAGAAAAAGAAGGTTGAGAAAGAACCGCCCAAAAAAGAACTAAAAGAAACACCTAAAACAGTAAAATCTCCTCCACCTAAGGAGAAGGAAAAACCGAAGAAAGAAGAGCTGCCGAAAAAGGCTGAAGCCCCTAAAGCGCAATCTCCTGCAGAAACCAAAGCCAATGCGGCAGCAGAAAAAGCACGTGCAGATCAGTTAGCGCGTTTACGTGCTGCAGCTGGTGCCGAAGGTGGTAGTGGTGGCACAGTTGGAAGTGGTGTTGGTGGCGGAGGCAATGCGCCTCCAGGCTGGACCGATAAAGTGATTAAGAAAGTCAAGCCATTGATTGTCTTTAATCCTGAGTCCGTAAGTGGCAACCCTGCTGCAGTCATTCTGGTGAGCCTTGCTCCAGACGGAGCTATTCTGAGCACCAGCATTCAGTCCTCTAGCGGCAACGCTGGCTGGGATCGCGCAGTACTACTTGCACTCTCTCGCGCAGAAAGCCTGCCGAAAGACGACAATGGCAAAATTCCTCAACGCGAAGTAAAACTGACTTTTAAACCCAAGGATTAATGCATGTTGCAATTAGCAAAAAGACAGCTACAGAAGCTAGCATCAAAATTAAACTCTTTTAGCTTGATTGTTATTGCTCTTTGTATCAGCTTTGCAATGCCTGCGCTAGCGCAGATGAATATTGAAATCACGGGCGTTGGTCAATCACTCTACCCAATCGCGGTAATGCGGTTTAAAGACGAAAATAAATTACCTATCAGTGTTACTGAAATCATTCGGCAAGATTTAGCACGCAGCGGTTACTTTAAAAATACTGAAAACGGTAATGCTGTTGAGAGTGATGATGGCACGCCCAACTACAAGTCTTGGGCGGCACGCGGTGCTGATGCACTAGTCGTTGGATCAGTCGTGCAGACTGGCAATAATCAGTTTGATATTCATTACAAGTTATTTGATGTTCGTAAATCCCAAAGTCTGGGCGGCTTAAATCTCAACTCAAGCGCCGATAACCTGCGTGCGGTTGCCCACAAAATTGCTGATGACATCATCTTCAAATTACTGGGTGAGCGTGGCGTGTTCTCCACCCGTCTCTCCTACGTCATCAAGGATGGTAAGCGTTATCGGCTGGTGATCTCCGATGCGGACGGTCAAAATATTCGTAATGCTATGAATAGTGGCGAGCCAATCATTTCTCCATCATGGTCGCCTGATGGCAAGAAAGTAGCTTACGTCTCTTTTGAAGATCGCAAGCCAGTCATTTATGTTCACGAGCTTGCCACTGGTCGTCGCATTTCCCTATCAAACCAAAAAGGGAATAACAGCGCTCCAGCATGGTCGCCTGATGGCAAGAAATTGGCAATCTCATTATCTAAAGACGGCAACACTCAGATCTACGGCATCAATGCCGAGGGCACGAGTTTACATCGCTTAACTCGTGGCAACACGATTGATACTGAGCCGCAATATTCTGCTGATGGTCGCTATATCTATTTCACCAGCGATCGCGGTGGTAACCCACAAATCTATCGCATGAGTGCTGATGGTGAACAAGCTGAAGGTGTCAAACGCATTACCTTCAAACAAGGTTTTGTAACTTCACCTCGTATCTCTCCAGACGGAAAGTACTTGGCTTACATTGCTAACGTTGGTGGCGCATACCGCCTCTACATTCTGAACTTAGCTACTGGTGATACTCAAGCGCTTACCGATGGCACTAGCGATGAATCCCCTTCCTTTGCAGCCAATGGCCGCTATGTTCTCTACTCCACCAAAGTTGGTGGCAAACGCGTTCTTGCTGCTGTCTCAGTAGACGGGAACTCCAAGCAGGTGTTGAGCATTCCAGGATCTGATGTACGTCAGCCTTCCTGGGGTCCATTCATGGACTAGGTCCTAACTTACGTCTAAACCCCCTTTTAGGGGTTTAAATAGTCACTTTTGATGTTCTTAGGGGCATAATATTGTCTATTGATTCATTTATAGATTTAGCTCGTAGGAAAAAGGAAAATTCATGAAGATTTCTATCGCACGTCGCGCAGCGACATTCGCCCTGATTGGTGCCGCAGCATTTTTGATGGCAGCCTGCTCCAGCGTCAAGCTAGATGACACTGATGGCGCCAATGGTAGCGGCAGTGGCAAATTTGGCTCACAGCCGTGGAATGATCCAAGCAGCCCACTCTTTGAGAAAAGCGTTTACTTTGGCTTTGATGAATACACCGTTCAGACTAAATACCAAAAAATGTTGTCTGCTCATGCAGGCTACTTAAAAGCGAATCCAAAGCAGAAGATCATTATTCAAGGCAATACCGATGAACGCGGCACAGCTGAATACAACTTGGCACTTGGCCAACGTCGTTCTGATGCTGTACGTAAATCATTGAACTTGATGGGCGTTTCTGACGACCAAATGGAAGCGGTGAGCTTTGGTAAAGAAAAACCAAAAGCAGAAGGTGATACCGAAGCAGCTTGGGCAGAAAATCGCCGCGCTGATATTGTTTACATCACGAACTAAATGAAGATACTTTCATGCTCAGTAAAACAAACGCTCTCACGAGCGTTTTGTTTAAGTGCTGCTCTCATTTGCTTAGGCGCATCTAATAGCGCCTGGGCGCTCTTCTCTGATGATGAAGCGCGTAAGGCAATTCTGGATCTGCGTAAGTCTCTAGCCACCACCCAGCTTGAGTTACAGGGCCAAATCGACAAACTCAATACTGAGAATGCAGAGCTCCGTGGCAAAGTTGAAGAACTTGAGAAACAAGGCGAAGACATTAGTACCAGTCAGAAGACTTACTACCAAGATCTCGATACTCGTTTAGGTAATTTTGAGCCTCGCACCGTAACGATTGAAGGCGTTTCTGGAACAGTACAACCTGGTGAGAAAAAAGCCTACGACGACGCCTTAAAGTCATTCCAAGCAGGCAGTCTCAAAAAAGCTGATGAGGGATTTTCAGTATTTGCAGCCAAATATCCTAAAAGCCCTTACTTACCACTTGCTCTGTACTGGAGCGGTAATAGCAAATATGCGAATAAAGATTACGCCGGTGCGATTAGCCAACTACAAAGCCTAATTAAGAAATTTCCGAATCATCCACGTATTCCTGCAGCGATGGTGACTTTAGGAAACTCGCAATTAGAAAGTGGCAATAAGGCAGCAGCTAAAAAAACATTTAACGAAATCATCGCTAAGTATCCAGATACTGACGCAGCCAAGGATGCGCAGCAACTCATTGCTAGCACCAAGTAATTAATCATCTATGTCTAAGCTTTCTGCTGCATTCGAATCTCTGGCGCCCCGTAAAGCAGGCGCTCCAGCGGTCATTCTGTTTTCGGGTGGGTTGGACTCCACTACTGTTCTAGCCCTTGCCAAAGACCTGGGATATACGCCGTATGCCCTTTCGGTTGGATATGGTCAGCGTCATTCATCTGAGCTGGCAGCGGCCAAACATATTGCCAAGCAAATTGGAGTGGCACGACACGAAGTAGTTAACCTAGATCTCACTCGCTTTGGGGGCTCTGCTTTAACTGACTCCTCGATTGCAATCCCAACGACCCCCGGCAAAGATCAAGAAATCCCCGTTACCTACGTACCAGCACGCAATACGATCCTGCTATCACTTGCATTGGGTTGGGCAGAGTCATTAGGCGGACTAGATGTTTTCTATGGGGCTAATTCGGTAGATTACTCAGGCTATCCTGACTGCCGCCCTGAATATGTTGCCTCTTTTGAACATATGGCTAACCTAGCTACTAAAGCAGGTGTAGAAGCCATCAATGATGCAAATCGTTTTAGAGTGCACGCGCCTATCATCAGCCTAACTAAAGGCGAAATCATCCAGCTAGGAAGCACTCTAGGCGTTGATTACTCGCAAACAGTCTCTTGCTACCAAGCTAATGATTTGGGTGAAGCTTGTGGAGAATGTGAGTCTTGCCGTCTAAGGCAGGCAGGCTTTAAGCAAGCCAATGTGGGCGATCCTACTCGCTACCAAAAAAAGTATTAAACGTATTAGGCTGCGCGCAGCTCATCATCCTGCTGGATCAAACTATCAGCAGGGATCCCCAACATAGAGTGCAACCTCCAAATCATCTTCAGTGTAAGGGGGCGTTTGCGATTTAATATTTCATATACGCGATTTAGGCCACCGATCATCGGCTGCAAATCCTTTGGACTCAAGCCGGATTGTTCCATTCTGAATTTAATTGCCTCAATTGGGTCTGGTGGAAGAATCGCATAGTGCTTGCTCTCATAAGACTCAATGAGCATTAAGAGGATCTCAAACCTATCTCCATCCTTAGTCCCAGGTTTTGGCTCATGATCAAAATAGTAAGACGCCTGGGCTAGGGCATCCTTGTATTCAAGCTTGTTACGAATGGGTTTTAATTCTTTCATTTTTCCTCCAACTGCACTGTGCAAGCATCAATTCGATCGTATGCAGCATGGCTACCAATAAATTTCACATATACCGCCCCAAAACTATAAGCAACTACCACCACCAAACGGTAGGAATTTCCTTTGATATTAAAGACAACTCTGTTGCCTGCAATAAAACTCGCATTTCGATACTTATTCTTTATATCTTGCGGCCTTTTCCAACTTGCATGCGCCACCTCGTCATACCAAGCTTTAAGTGGCTGCTCGGCATCGGGATGAATACGCCAAAAATTTGTTAGGTGTTTTCTGGCTATTATTCGCACACATTAATTTTAGTCCCAAAATGGGACTATTGCAAGTGGGGCCATATAACCCTATGCCAATTAAGATTTAAGCGATTTAAAATTACAAGTCACATGGATATTGCAGACATACTTCGCATCAAAACCACAGTCAGCATGGCTGAGCTAAAACGCAATCCTAAGAAGATTATTGGTAATGCAGACGATCTACCTATGGCCATCTTAAATAGCAACAAACCTAAGGCTTATCTTTTGTCAGCTAAGGCATATGAAGTGGTACTTGATTTTATTGATGATGCCTCACTAATAAAAACTATCAAGGCTCGTAGGGGTGGCAAAACTATAAAAGTAAAGATTTAAGCCTTATTAAGCATTCTAGCTACATAGCGCGCAATCAAATCTACTTCAAGATTTACCGCATCACCTTGCTTGAGATTACCCAACGTAGTGTTTTCCAAGGTGTGGGGAATGATATTGATATTGATGATGCAAGCAGTTGCCGTGTCTTCAGTCTGATTGACTGTAAGCGATACGCCATTCACAACAATCGAGCCTTTGTAAGCCAAATATTGCGCCAACTCTTTTGGCGCCTCGATGCGTAACAACCAAGATCCATAAGCATCATTAGCCACTTGAGCAAAATGCGCCACTTTACCAACACCATCTACGTGCCCGCTAACTAAATGTCCGCCCAGGCGATCATTTAAGCGCATGGCTTTTTCGAGGTTGACTGGACCGACCTTATCAAGACCAATCGTTTTATTCAGAGACTCGCGAGAAATATCCAGGGCAAAAGAATTGCTGGTTAACTGGGTAGCTGTCATGCAAGCACCTTGAATGGCAATGCTGTCACCCAAGGCAACATCATCCAAATAGCCAGATGGAACTTCAACAACTAAATGCAAGCCATCGCCCTTTGCTTGAGCGCTCTTAATTTGACCAACTGCAGTAATGATTCCAGTAAACATGAGGTGATTTTAGTTCTTAATTAAGCGGAGTCGAAGATCGGGGCCAAAGAGACTGTGATCAATGACTTTCCACTGTTCTTTGTCATTCAGGGAATTTAGGGGCGAAATATTAGCCATTCCAATACCATCGCCCATCAAGAATGGGCCGTAGTAGAGCAGTAGCTCATCTACACAGTTTTCTCTGAGCAAAGAACCATTGAGCTTAAAGCCCGATTCAATATGAATCTCATTCATCTCACGCTCTTTAGCTAAATACGTGAATAGTTTTGGCAGATCTACTTTGCCAGATGGGTTAGCCATAGCAATGACTTCTATACCGCGCTCAGTAAATGCTTGCGCTTTTTGTTGCATTTCAGGGCTGTCCAAACTGGCACAAACAATGATGACGCCTGATTGCTCAATGTTGTTGAGAATCTTTGCTGCCGGCGGCGTTTCTAATTTGGAGTCAACGATGATGCGCCAAGGCTGACGCTCAGTTTGAACATCTCGCACATTCAGAGTGGGATCATCTTCTTTAACAGTACCTACGCCAGTAACAATGGCACAAGCTTGCGCACGCCAATCATGGCCATCCGCTCTCGCTAAAGATCCAGTGATCCATTGACTATGGCCATCAGGCAGGGCTGTTTTGCCATCAAGGCTCGCAGCGATTTTCATGCGCACCCAAGGTAAGCCTCTAGTCATCCTTGAGATAAATCCTGGATTCAATGCCCGCGCTTCCGCCTCCATTAACCCGCAATGCGCTTTGATGCCAACAGCTGTTAAACGCTCCAAGCCTTTACCGGCAACCAAAGGATTGGGATCAGACATCGCCACAAATACGGTTTCAGGTTTTGCTGCGATCAATGCATCCACACAGGGAGGTGTTCGTCCAGTGTGATTGCATGGTTCTAGCGTGACATAGATAGTTGATCCAACAGGATCATTTCCGAGTGATTTAGCGTTCGCTAGGGCTTGCACCTCAGCATGAGCGCTGCCTACCTTCTGAGTAAAGCCCTTACCAATCACTTTGCCATCTTTAACAATGACACAACCCACTCTAGGATTAGGGTTCGATAAATAAAGTGCTTTTTGAGCCTCGGCTATTGCCTCGCTCATGAACTGGTGGTCAACTGCGCTGTACATAGGGTCTATTAAACCATTCAATGGCAGCGCTTTGCATCTCTAGCAGGGTCACAGATTCGCCAGCGCCCTCCACTTCCCAAAATCATTTGGCGCTCCAAGTCGGGAGCCCTGCTGTGACCCAGGATCAATCGATTGGCCACAAACCCGCCTTGAGCCGTTTTTGCCGCACCAGCAGCATTAAACAGAATGCCCTTCTTGCCCGAATTGGGGTCGATAAATTGCTTGCCTCCACCCTTAAAGTAAACGGGGTCAATACTTCCCTGCGAAAACCAGGGCTTTTCGATGCAGCCCGGTTTGGCTGGCTTTTCGATGCAGCCACTTTTAACCACCCAACCCGCCTCCCACCGATCGCTAGAAATAGGCGCAAGGTAGACGGGTTGACCCAAATGTAAGGCCTGCTGACGAGCAAAGTGGGCATGAGCAATAAACCTTCTGGCAATAGTCTTAATTTCTCGAGCGGCAATTTGTTCTTGCAATAAAGGCATGGTCATCATCGCAACCATGGCAATGAGTAAAACCACAGCCATTAATTCAAGGAGGCTAAATCCAGATTTCGAATCCAACTTGCAGTTATTCAAATACTTGTCGCCAGTTTATGCGAGTGACTGTGCCAGATGTTGCATCAATCACAACACCAATCTGAATCGCCGGCTTCTCTTTGCTCGAAATCAGCCAACGGTTTTTACCGACTGATTGAACAAAGCAAACATTCTCTTCCAAATTAGCAAGAGTGGTTAAATTTTTCTCGCAGTCTATGACTGCTTTTTCAGCAGCAAGAAAATTTTTCTGAGCTACTTCCATTGTTTTTACTTCTACGATACGTAATGCACTCAGCCTCTCTAAATACGCAATGAGAGATGAACAGAGTAAGAGTAGCGATATCACCCAAGCCAAAATCACAAGAGATTCCTCGTCGAAAAAGTTCTTTCAAGATCTAGATTGAGCTTGGCTCCGTCAGTCATTTGCAGCTTGATCTTAAAAAGCCTTGATGCCGATAAATGCTGGGCTTGAGAGGGGCTCAACTCCTCTATTAAAAGACTATTAACCCCATTCATTAAGGTGGTGTTTTGAATGCGTCCCTGGCGATCGAGCGACTGACAAATTAGCGAACCGCCATTGACTTTCTTACCTTTGGGAATACCTGCCTGATAATCCACCAAGAATCCTTGCATGGCTAAGTTATTTTTTGTGCGATCTTGAGTAAGTGCATTACCAATGCAATCAAAATCTGTACCAGCGGATAATTCATGACGAATGATTAGTGAATCAGATCCACGAAATCCCGATCTTTTTTCAACCTGAATAAATGAACCATCGTTTTTTTGCTGTCTTATTTTTTGCCCTGACTTATGGTTTGAGATTTGTACAGATTGAATGTTCCGGTAGCCAGCCATTCGAATCGCGCGGCCAATTAATTCAAATGCACGATCCGCCTCTGAAATTAATGCTTGTGATTTTTCATACTCAATTTGCTTAATTACCAAATCAGCGCTTGTCTTTAAGAGAGGGTTGAGTAGAAGTGCGCATAGAGCGATTCCGACTAGACATTCGAGCAGACTCATTACTTAGGGCTTTTTTGGGTAGATTGCCATTGGTCCTGCTGTGTTCTTGTATTTCAAAAGTATCCGAATCCTTTCTGAGTTGAGCTCTTTTACTTTCTTGTTGTGTCAGAGTTAAAGCGAGGCGCTGATAAACGCCCGCCGATGTCATCCAAACTCCCAAAATCAGGGCCATTGCGACCAGAACCTCCAGCAAGATGAATCCCTGGCCATTTTTAGATCTCATTGGGGGTTGAGGAGCTTTATAGGGGGCATCGCCCATTTTCAAAGGCAGTCTTGTGGACTGAAACTCCGAACCAAGGCTCTTGCTGTCAGAAACACGGGATATTGAGGTAGGACAGCACTGTAAAGGGCTCCTGAGCTTAAAATAGAGGGCTATGCCAAATACCCTTGCCTCCACCGAAGAAATCATTGCCGAGCTCCGCGCCGGCAAAATGGTGATCCTCGTCGATGAAGAAGATCGTGAGAACGAAGGTGATTTAGTCCTAGCCGCCGATCATGTCACCGCTGAGGCTGTGAATTTCATGGCAAAACACGGCCGTGGATTGATTTGCTTAACCTTGACGCGCGAGCGCTGCCAACAACTCAACCTACCTTTGATGGTTCGGGATAACGGCACATCCATGGGAACGAATTTCACAGTTTCTATCGAAGCAGCTAGCGGAGTAACTACAGGCATCTCAGCGGCTGATCGTGCGCTCACCATTAAAACTGCTGTGGCATCAAATGCCAAGCCCAGTGATTTAGTACAACCTGGCCATATTTTTCCACTGATGGCACAGCCTGGTGGTGTACTTATACGCTCAGGACATACTGAAGCGGGTTGCGACTTGGCAGCAATGGCTGGATGCTCAGCGACTTCCGTAATTTGTGAAATCATGAAAGACGATGGCAGCATGGCACGTCTTCCAGATCTTCTAGAGTTTGCGAAAGAGCATCAATTAAAAATTGGCAGCATTGCAGATCTCATTCAATACCGTAGCCAACATGAAAGCATTGTGGTTCGAGAAGGTACTCGTGAATTCATTACCCCTTGGGGAAAATTCCAAGGCATTATTTATCGTGATACTCCTAGCTCATGCATTCATATTGCATTAGTGCATGGCAAGCCTTCTGAAGCTCAAGAAACCTTAGTGCGCGTGCATGAGCCAGTCACTGTTTTAGACTTCCTGGACTCCAATGTCAGCAACCATTCATGGCCGCTAGCGAAGGCCTTAGAGCAAATTGCCGCTTCACCGGCTGGTGTAGCCGTGCTCCTCAATGCCTCTGGCATTGCCGCCCCTAATGATCAAGATTGGTTAGCGCAATTTCAGAAACTGAATCAATCGCAGGAAGAAAGTAAGAAGCCGTTGGCTAGAAAAACTGATTTCAGAAGCTACGGTATTGGCGCCCAAATATTGAAAGATATTGGTGTTGGCAAAATGCGCTTGCTTGCCAACCCAAGTCCTGTGCCTAGCCTTTCTGGTTATAAGCTCGAGGTTACAGGTTACAAGCCGTACACTTCTTAAATTCCATTAAAGCCTGAATATTTTAAAGATTGATATGACGAGTTCCACTAATGATTTTGTAGGCGTACTAGAAGCTGATCTCAATGGTCAAGATCTCCGTATCGGTGTTGTGCAAGCACGCTTTAATGAAGATCATTGCGTTGCCCTAACCAATTCCTGTATCAATGAATTAATTTCGCTTGGGGTTTCCCAAGCAGATATCAAATTGGTGACTGTTCCTGGCGCGCTAGAGATTCCATTTGCCCTCCAAAAAATGGCCGAGACTGGTGAATTTGATGGCTTAGTGGCCCTAGGCGCAGTCATTCGCGGTGAGACCTATCACTTCGAATTAGTCTCCAATGAATCTGCTTCTGGCATCACTCGTATCTCGATTGACTCTGGATTACCAATCGCCAATGGTGTGCTCACTTGCGACACTGATGAGCAAGCTCTTGCTCGTGTTCAGGTAAAAGGCGCAGAATGTGCTCAAGCAGTAGTGGAGATGGCAAATTTAGCCTTGGCATTAACTCCTGATATTGATATCGAAATTAACTCGAGTGAAGAAGAATAATTCGCATGTCTACATCTAGCCAAAATCCACTAAACCCTCAAGCCGCCAAGGAAGTAAAGCCTGCTCCAAAGCGCTCACTGACACCACGTCGTCGCGCTCGTGAATACGCCCTCCAGGGTGTTTATCAAAGCCTAGTCATGCGTCGTGCTGGCAGCATCCCTAATGGCGCCTCCATTGCCAAGCAGCTTGCGGAAGACCCCGCATTCCGTCGCTGCCAACTTGATCTCTTCCAAGGTATTTTTGATGGCGTACTGGCTCGTACCGATGAGCTGGAGGCGATTATTACCCCAGCATTAGATCGCCCAATTAACGAACTTTCTCCAGTGGAGCATGCAGCATTACTCATTGGCGCCTATGAGCTAGCTATCGATCTTTCGGTACCTTACAAAGTGGCCATCAATGAAGCGGTTGAACTTGCTAAAACCTTTGGCGGTACTGATGGCCATAAGTATGTCAATGGCGTTCTTGATCTACTTGCCCAGAAGCTTCGCACCGCCGAGACTCAGGCAGGCTAAACACCCCCTAACTAGCAGCAAGGAATCCAGCCTCCAGGCCCTAAAAGCTTGGGGGCTATTTTATTTATTGAGGGATAAAATGATTTACATCTATACCAAGGTCAAACATCATGCAAAAAGTAGACATTCGTAGCCAATTACAAGATTCAAGCCTTTTTAAAGAAGAAGCTTTTATTGATGGCCAATGGATTAGCTCTAAAAATACCTTTGCCGTTTCTAATCCAGCCACCGATGAGATTATTGCTGCGGTAGCCAATCTAGAAACCAAAGATGCTGAGCTCGCTATCGCCGCAGCTGAAAAAGCACTGCCTGCATGGCGCAGCAAATTAGCCAAAGAACGCGCACATATTATGCGCAAGTGGTTTGACCTCATTATTGAAAATACACAAGATCTTGCAAAGCTCATGACGCTCGAGCAAGGAAAGCCTCTAGCTGAAGCTGCTGGTGAAGTTGTTTATGGCGCTTCATTTGTAGAGTGGTTTGCTGAAGAAGCGAAACGCGTAGAGGGTTCTATTCTGGGAACCACCTGGAGTGATAAGCGTCTCATGGTTCTCAAACAACCGATCGGTGTTTGCGTAGCCATCACTCCCTGGAACTTCCCGATTGCGATGATTACGCGCAAGATTGCACCTGCATTAGCAGCGGGCTGCACTATCGTCATCAAACCTGCTGAATTGACACCGCTATCCGCCTTAGCTCTGGCTGAACTTGCCAAGCGTGCTGGTATTCCGGATGGGGTGATTAATATTGTGACTGCTGATGCTAATCAGTCGATTGTGATTGGCAAAACACTTTGCTCCTCACCAACAGTGCGTCATCTATCGTTCACAGGATCCACAGAAGTCGGCCGCATTTTGATGGAACAGTGTGCTCCAACTGTCAAAAAACTTGCTCTGGAGTTAGGTGGGCATGCACCGTTTATTGTCTTTGAAGATGCCGATATCGATGCCGCCGTCAGTGGTGCCATGGCTTCTAAATTTAGAAATTCTGGTCAGACCTGTGTTTGTGCAAATCGCTTTTATGTTCATAAAAAAGTGCATGATCAGTTTGTTGAAAAGTTTGCTAAAGCACTAGCTGTTATTAAAGTCGGTAATGGGATGGAGGCTGGCATTACTCAAGGGCCCCTGATTGAAACCGCCGCTCTTGAGAAAGTACAAAAGCATGTTGCTGATGCACTTAGCAAAGGTGCCAAGCTAGTTACTGGTGGCAAACAGTCCATTGAAGGCAAGAACTTTTATGAGCCGACCATTCTGGCTAACGTAAACAGTCAAATGCTCATTACGCACGAGGAAACTTTCGGCCCTGTAGCACCAATCATTCCTTTTGAAAGTGATGAAGAGGTCATCCAGTTAGCTAATAGCAGTCAGTTTGGCTTGGCATCGTATTTCTATAGTCGTGACATTGGCCGCGTCTGGAAAGTAGCTGAGGCCTTGGAGTACGGCATGGTGGGCGTTAATACTGGATTAATCTCTAACGAGGTAGCGCCCTTTGGTGGCATCAAGCAGTCAGGCCTAGGGCGTGAAGGTAGCGTCTACGGAATGGATGAATACCTCGAGATGAAATACGTCTGCGTAGGTTTGTAAATTTACTTTTATTTTTTCTTGTAGACCAGATCCCAAACACCGTGGCCTAGCTTGATGCCACGGTTTTCAAACTTCGTCACTGGGCGATAGTCTGGGCGCACGACATAACCCTGATGCTCGGCATTGAGCTGTTCTAGGGTAGGCTTAAATTCATTACAAACCTCACCAGGCTTAGCAATATCCTCAGCGGTGAAAGTTTCTACTTTCATCAATTCACTGGAAGTATTTTGCAAAGTAGTTTCGGCATTCAGAACCAAGAGCATTTGCTCGGCATAGTTATGCCAATCGGTAGCTAAATGTAAATAGCCACCCGGCTTTAATCTAGAGACTAAAAGTCTTACAAATTCAGACTGAATTAAACGACGCTTATGGTGACGCTTCTTATGCCAAGGATCTGCAAAGTAAATATGAATACCATCCAGTAAATCCGGCGCCAGCATATTCTCCAAAACTTCAACAGCATCATGGCGTATGAGCCTGAGATTAGTAAGATTGTTTTCGCCTATGAGCTTCAGCAAGGCGCCTACGCCAGGAGGATGAACCTCGATCGCCAAAAAGTCATCATCCGCTCTCAAGGCGGCAATCTTAGAGGTGGTCTCGCCCATACCAAAGCCAATCTCCAATATCTTTGGTTTAGTTGAGCCGTTAAATGCTTCAATTAAATTGAGATTAGATGCTTGATAAGGCAGTAAAAACTGGGGTCCCAATTCTTCAATTGCGCGCTGCTGACCAGCGGTAGTTCTTCCAGCCCTTAATACGAATGAGCGAATTCTATCCGTTCTCTTCATTTATCAAAGCCATTCGGCGTATTCCAGCCTGCTGAGCGATAGGCATAAACAACCTCAGCTAGAACAATGGATAAAGAGGTCATAAAAAAGATGAGGCCTAGTACAAATGTCCAAATGACATAGGCTGTCTGCAATGAACGCACCGCGCCCGCTTGAAAGAAAAATAATTCAAGAACCGTTAAGGAAATAAAAACACCGCTGAGAACATCAAAAAAGATAGCGGCGGTACAAAGTCGACCCCGGATTTGAGCTTCATCAGCCTCTTTATGCATGTGCTGCAGCATTGCCGCATCCGTTACCTCGCCCAGGTTAATGGAATGTCGAATCGCGCGCATACGATCGACTGAACGAGCTAAGCGTCCAGAAATCGCATTAATCAAAGTTGCTACGGCAGTTAACAAAAATACAGGGGCTAGTGCCAGCTGAATGTTATTGGTGATTGCGTCTATTGATACATCCATATTGAAATGCCTTAACTTTGATGAGGGGTATTGGTTAGATCAGTGAGACCAAGCGATCAATCCACTGTAAGCAGTCAATAACACTAACAAGCCAAAAGCGATTCGATACCAAGCAAATGGAATGAAATTATGGTGTGCTACATAATGAATTAACCAGCGAACGCAGATAAATGCAGAGAGAAAGGCGGCAATGAAACCAACAATAGTAGCTAGAGTAAATTCACCGGAGAAAGCTACTGGCGCCTTCCAAAGCTTGAGCAACTCATAAGCAGTAGCGCCACCAATCACTGGTATGGCCAAGAAGAATGAGAACTCAGTTGCAACAGCGCGAGGCAAACCAAATAACATGCCGCCAATAATAGTTGCGCCCGAGCGAGACGTTCCTGGAATCAAAGCCGCACATTGCGCTAAGCCGACTTTGAGTGCATCCAAGGGAGTAAGGTCATCCACTGATTTAATGTGACTAGATACATCAGTCCGAATTTGCTGACGACGTTCAGCCCAAAAAATAACTAAGGCTCCCACAATAAAAGCGCTTGCTACAGGAATCGGCGAAAATAATACTGCCTTAATATGCTTGCCAAATAAGAAGCCCAAGCCCATTGCAGGAATAGAAGCGATTAATAAGTTCAGTACGAAGCGACGGGCAATGGGGCTACCCGAGAACGAGGCGACAACTTTCATGAGTTTCTGGCGAAACTCCCAGCAAACCGCCAAAATAGCGCCAAACTGAATAATGACCTCAAAAGCCTTGCCTCGATCATCATTGAAGTTGAGTAAATCCCCAACCAAAATCAGGTGCCCAGTACTAGAGATCGGCAAAAACTCGGTTAGCCCCTCTACCACCCCCAGAATGACTGCTTTAAGTAACAAAATTAGATCCATAGCCCAAATTTTATAGGTATCTAGAGGTAACGTAGGGTATTTGGCAAAATAGCATCTAAATGAGCATTTTGAATAAATTAGCCTTAAACTGCATGGCACATTAAAAAGTATCCGAATTACATGACCCCAACCCGCTTTAGACTTTCTCGACTTACCGCCTTTGGTTTGATCCTCAGTCAAGCGCTCGGTCTCGGCACCTGGTCATTCGACGCCCTTGCGCAAAGCCCTAGCGCGGCCCCTAGACCAGCCTTACCCACCCCAATGAGTGCATCGACCCTGATTGGCTTAGAGCAGCCACCACAGATAGCGCCACCACCTAATAAGACTGCATTACCTGATAGTGCAACCCCATCCTATCTTGGAAATAACAATTCAGGTAATAGCAATGCTCAATACAATGACCTCATTCAGCTTTATCAAGATGCCGCGTTTAGCGATCCAGTTTTAAACGCTGCGCGCTTTAACTATCAGGCGAGCAAAGAGCTCTTCTGGCAAGGCCTCTCTTTATTACTACCTCAAGCTAATGCAACACCTAGTGGTACGCGGTACTACCAGCATGGCGCTGGGTCTACAGTAGTCTCCACAGGCGCAGGCAACTCCCGTGTATTTGACCAGAAGAGCTACACTGTTACTCTCACCCAGCCTGTTTTTAACGTAGCTGCACTCGAGGCTTTTAAGCAAGGCGATCTGAATACCAAGATTGCTGATATGAATTTCTTTCAAGCTCAGCAAGATTTAATTCTGAGAGTTTCACAAGCTTACTTTGATGCGCTGACAAGCCAAGACAATGTGGCACTCTATCGCAACAAGAAAGACCTGATTAAGCAACAGTTAGATGTTGCTCAAGCCAAGTTTGATGCAGGCCTTGCAACCATTGTGGACGTCAATACAGCTCAAGCAAGCTTTGATCTCACCGTCTCACAGGAGATTGCCGCGCAAGCAGATTTAGTTGTAAAAAAAGGGGTTTTAGAGCAATTAGTTGGGCACCCAGTTGGCGCACTCAAGCCTTTAGTGAAAGCAGCCAAAATTGATGGTGTTCTGAAAGATCCCCGTAGCAAAAGTAAAGAAAATAAAAGCGCCACCCTTGTTGATAACGTCAATCCAGTACTGCCGCCTGGTCAAACTTTAGATGACTGGATTAATCAAACGGAAGCCGCAAACTTTAAAGTCTTAGCAAGTCAGCTTTCTGTTAGCTTGGCCGAAAGCACTTATCGCGCAGCCCAGGCTTTGAACTATCCCTCACTGAATTTAGTGGGCACTTCAGGCTACAACACTTCAAACGGCACACCGAATAGCTACACACCAGCTCAAACTAACGTCTATAACAATACTATTGCGTTACAAATGAGCATTCCATTGGTTTCTGGTGGCTTCAATAGCTCTGTCATTAGACAGAATGCTGCACTAGTAGATACCGCTAAAGCCAACTATGACAATGCAAGACGTACTGCAGCACAAAATACGCGCGCAGCATTCACTGGCTTCTATGGTGGTCTGGCGAGCGTTAAAGCCTATGAAGCGGCAGAGAGGTCCTCAGAGTCTGCAGTGGAATCTAGTCGACTAGGCTTTCAAGTTGGGACTTTAATTAATATCGACGTATTAATTGCAGTCGATACCTTATTTACTACCCGTTCCCTGCTGCAGCAAGCGCGCTACAGCACAGTCTTAAATGCGCTCAAACTCAAAGCAAGTGCGTCTAGCCTATCTGATGAGGATTTGTTGGCGATTAATTCTTTGCTACGTTAAGTCTAGTCAACTCTTAGACAATAAGTTCAAAGAAGCAGCAATCACTTCGTCCACATTCGGTGGTGCTTGTATATCGCCCACGTTACGAATATTCTCAGACCAATAACCTTCGGTCTTCCATCTTGGTGAATCGCAATAAATTTCTACTGTTGGCTTGCCCAAAACAGCAGCTAAATGGGTCAAGCCGGTATCTACACCAACAGTGAGTGCGGCACCCGCAATGACTGAGAAAGCATCCTCAATTGAAAATGCAGGCGGGACGATCGCACCCGGTATTTGACCTGCAATTTGAACGCTGACACTTCTCTCAGCAGCATTTCCCCAAGGAAACACCACTTGGAAGCCCTTGCTGGATAACTCCTTACCCAGATTTACCCAATTTTCATTGGACCAGCGCTTGGCCTCTCTAGCTGTTGAATGAAAACATAGAACATAGGGAGACTTTAATTTCTCAAAGATGCTTAATGCACTCGTATTTAGGGAGTCAACATAAGTCTGTGGATAAAATTTTGGGGCGCTAGCACGATCAACCAAGGGCCAATCTAAAGCTGAGCACATGACCCAGCGGGAACGGTCTACCGCATGACACTGAGCGGGGACCTGAACCGATTGGTTGTAGAAAGAACGGGCTATTGGCTCGTAGCCAGAAAACTCAGTTGCATTGGCAAGCCCTGCAATCACAACATTTGGGGATTTGCTAGCCAAAGAACAAACAATGGCCGATTTAAGCAGTCCTTGGGTTTCAATAATGACGTCATAAGAAACTTCTTGCAGCGCTTTTTTGAAGCTAAACAATTGCTGCCATGTTGACGCCTTGAGAAGATTCCTTTTCCAGCGACGCAAGCCGAATGGAATGATGCGATCGATACCTCTAAATCCATCGCGACTTAAAAGTGGCTCGAGTAAATGAACATAGCCTTCCTCAACTACCCAGTCAATTTGGGCATGCGGTAGGCGTGCTCGTAAATCCCAAACAATCGGTAGGTTATGAAGGACATCTCCCAATGAGGAAAGCTTCACCAACAAAACCTTGGGATTAGACGAAGAAATTACTGCGGAGGTGGACGATACAGCGCTCATTTGAGCATTATCTTATCTTTTAAGAGCGTCTGATATCGAATTAGAATTTCGGAGCTGCGTCCCATGAATGACCAGCTGCATCTTTAGCATTCATATTGGGCTGAACGCCAGCAGGCAAAGGCCATTCAATAGCAACCGTTGGATCATTCCAGGCAAGACAGGCCTCACTTTGCGGGTGGTAGTAATCGGTGGTTTTATATAAAAATTCTGCCGTTTCTGAAAGCACTAAAAAGCCGTGTGCAAGTTTTGCTGGAATCCATAGCTGCTTATGATTCTGCGCGCTGAGCTCAACACCAACCCATTTTCCATAAGTTGGAGAATCTTTTCGGATATCTACTGCAACATCAAAGACGCTACCAGCGACGACTCGCACTAATTTACCCTGAGTCTGCTCTAGCTGATAGTGCAAACCACGCAAAGTCCATTGACGAGAAAAGGAATGGTTGTCCTGAACAAATTCAATATCAAGTCCGGTTGCTTTAGCAAAGTCTTCTGCATTAAACGATTCAGTAAACCAACCGCGCTCGTCACCAAATACTTTTGGCTCTAGGATGAAAACATCATGAATGGCAGTGGGCGTTATTTGTAACTTAGAAGGGGTGCTCATTTGCTAGTCTTCTTGGCGGATAGAGAGATAGGTTGTGCAGAAGTGTTGAGCTCATTCAAAATCTTGCCAAGATACTGTCCATAACTATTTTTACTTAGCTGTGCTGCCACTTTTTGAACTGCTTCTGCAGTGATCCAGCCTTGACGATAAGCAATCTCTTCGGGGCAGGCAACCATTAGTCCCTGGCGCTTCTGCAGCGTGGCGATAAAGCCAGCAGCATCGAGCAATGAGTCGTGAGTTCCCGTATCCAACCAGGCAAAGCCACGGCCCATGATTTCTACGCTTAATTCATTCTTTTCTAGGTAAACACGATTTACATCGGTAATCTCAAGCTCCCCACGAGCGCTAGGCTTAATCGAGGCTGCAATGTCGCACACTTGGTTGTCATAGAAATACAGGCCAGTAACTGCATAACTACTTCTTGGCTTTAGAGGCTTCTCTTCAATCGAGAGTGCTTTGTAATCTTTATCAAACTCAACTACGCCATAGCGCTCAGGATCATTCACGTGATAAGCAAACACTGTTGCGCCAGTACCGCGATCGTTTGCACTATCCAATTGGTCAACCAATTCATGACCATAAAAAATATTGTCGCCAAGAACTAAGGCGCTAGGATTATTTCCTACGAAATTCTTACCCAAAGTAAATGCTTGTGCCAAACCATCTGGTGAAGGCTGCACACAATATTCAATATTGAGACCCCACTGTGAACCATCGCCCAATAACTCCGAGAAGCGAGGTGTGTCATGCGGGGTAGAAATAAGCAAAATGTCACGAATACCAGCCAACATTAAAGTGCT
The DNA here is from genome assembly GCF_001889925.1 of Polynucleobacter sp. MWH-Adler-W8. Lineage (NCBI taxonomy): Bacteria > Pseudomonadati > Pseudomonadota > Betaproteobacteria > Burkholderiales > Burkholderiaceae > Polynucleobacter > Polynucleobacter sp. MWH-Adler-W8. The sequence continues at coordinate 111,278 of NZ_LZFI01000005.1, forward strand.
TAAAGGGTAATAAACCATCGGCTTGTCATAAACCGGCATTAGTTGCTTAGAGACAGCCTGAGTAACTGGGTACAGACGAGTTCCAGACCCGCCAGCCAAAATAATGCCCTTACGATTTACACTCATGCAAATTACCCCTATTTAGTAACTCAGGCAGCAAGAGGGGTTTTTTAGATCAAACCGTCCGCAGCAAGCTTGGATACGTATTCTTGAACCATGCCATCCCAAACTGGGAAATTTGGCACATTTTGAAGTTCATTATAAGAGTTTGAAGCTTTCAAAAGACCGCCTTCTAGGGCGCGACGCAATTTAGTGCTATCCATACGGGAATTCATTGGTCGTGGGGCTGGCAAGGGGTATTCGGTAGCCGGAATGGGCTTAATAGCCTCAGGCCTTGCTTTCAGTGTGATTCCCGCATCAAGGGCAGCCTGAATCGCCAAACAGGCTAATCCATGCCAGGTGGTTTCCCCCGAAGGAACTGCATGATAGATACCGGAAGTAAATTGCTTGATTTGGAACTCTTGATTTAACACCAAGTCTAGACTCACCTGAGCAAGCCAATTTGCGCTAGTTGGAACACCATGCTGATCATGAATGACTTTGAGCTCTTTAGGATCCTTTGCTAAACGCAACATTGTTCTGATGAAATTACCGCCATCGCCATAAACCCAGCTTGTTCTGAAAATTGCAAACTGCCCTAGTGCTGAATTTGCAAAAGCCTTTTCTATAGCAAGCTCGCCAGCTGCTTTACTTTTTCCGTAAATACCTAAGGGATTGCGTTCATCATCCTCTGCGTACCAGCCATCTTTATTGCCATCAAAAACATAATCAGTGGAATAGTGCAAAAAAGTGGCGCCATGTTGAGAAGCATATTGCGCCATGGATTCTGGCGCTCGCGCATTAATGGCGTATGCCATATCAATCTCAGTCTCAGCTTTATCAACGGCCGTATAAGCAGAAGCATTGATGATGAGGCTTGGCTTTTCTACAGCAAGCAAAGCATTAAGAGCCTCGCCGTTACTGAGATCGCATTCAGTGCGACCAACATACTGAATATTCACTTCATCCGGAAGTGCTACAGCATCAAAAAGCACTCGGAAGGCTTTACCTAGTTGACCATCCTTACCAAATACCAGAATATTCATTGGAAACTTAGTTGTATTGCTTTTGGACCCAGTCGCGATAAGAGCCACTTACTACGCCCTCAATCCAAACTGGATTATCCAAATACCACTGAACGGTTTTACGAATACCGGTATCAAAGGTTTCTGCAGGGCGCCAGCCAAGCTCACGCTCCACCTTGCTAGCATCAATCGCATAACGGCGATCATGGCCAGGGCGATCTTTTACAAAAGTAATTTGCTCTGCATATGGCTTGCCGTCAGCACGTGGCTTGAGCTCATCCAAAATACGACAAATCGTTTTCACAACATCGATATTGGCTTTTTCATTCCAGCCGCCAATGTTATAGGTCTCGCCCAATTTACCTTTAGCCAATACTTCACGAATTGCCGAACAGTGATCGCCAACGTATAGCCAATCTCGAATTTGTTGGCCATCGCCATAAATGGGCAAAGGCTTGCTATTAAGTGCATTCAATATCACTAAGGGAATCAACTTCTCTGGGAAGTGATAAGGGCCATAGTTATTGGAGCAATTGGTAGTGACTACTGGGAACCCATAGGTATGGAACCAAGCCCGTACCAAATGATCTGAAGCTGCTTTGGACGCTGAATAAGGACTGTTTGGCTCGTAAGGATTAGTTTCCGTGAAAGCAGCATCAGTCAACGATAAAGAGCCATACACTTCATCGGTGGATACATGATGAAAGCGGAATCCCTCTTTCTCTTTTCCTTCAAGAGAATTCCAATACTCGCGTGCGCACTCTAATAAATTAAATGTACCGACAATATTCGTGGTTACAAATTCAGCCGGCCCATGAATTGAGCGATCCACATGGCTCTCGGCAGCAAAGTTGACGATGGCGCGTGGCTTATGTTCTTTCAGCAACTTAGCAACCAACTCTTTATCACCAATACCGCCATGAACAAAGACATGGCGTGGATCATTTTTTAAAGAGTCAAGTGTGGCCAAGTTGCCGGCATACGTTAATTTATCTAAATTAATAATGCCTTCATTACCTGGAACTTTCAGCCAATCCAAGACAAAATTGCCACCAATAAAACCTGCGCCGCCTGTTACCAAAATCATTTGATTGCCTCTAATTTAAGGGGTATGCATCAATTGTAGATACTTGTTAAAGCGTTTCTTACCAAATATCAAAATGCCTAATTTTTTAATGAGCTTTACTGCGCCCCTAGGCTTAGGAAGCACTACAGGCTCATCAGATCCAGATGCCTTATTACAGTTAATCAAAGCAGGATTAATAAAGATCCGGAAACCCTTTTGTCGCAACTCCCGATGAAACGGAGTATGGTCAGCAACATCTATGCCTCCAGCCTCTGAATCGGTGCCGGCATATCTACCCGCCAGAAATGCTTCGCGCTTGTAGATTCCCAGACCACCAAATGCAGAATCCACTTCAATGAGGTCTGCGCGAGGATCAATCACCACTTGCTTGCAACCAAGCGCAATCTCAGTGGCTGCCTTGTCGCCCAGGATGACTTCTAAGCGATGCTTTTGCTCCCAGCAATCCATGGGGTTCCAATGGGGATGGCTTAAAGCCCAAATATCATAGTAACCACCAAGCTGGTTGGCCGTAATAACATCCCACGGTTCATCCACCTCCCAGCATTGAGTAATTTTTTCTTGAGTAACTAGACCGTTCATACCATCCAAATCGGCCATCGCGACGTAATCTATATTTTGGTATTTTGGATCACTCGCTACTGCATCAATAATTAAATTTCTAGCGTATGCAATCCGATCCGTTCTTTTTGGAAGTTTTTTGCTGAGTTGACCAGCGGTGATGAATGAGAAATTCTTGAATTTCTTAGACATCTCCTCCAGTCTTTGCAGGGTATCGTCACTAGAATCACTCTCAACAATAAAACAATAGACTGCTTTAAATTGACCAAGGCTCGTCAGAACCTTTTCAATATCATTAGCAATATGGTTAGAGGCATTTCTGACGGGGCCAGCCAACAATATCTCCGATTCAGCGATAGGCTTCCTAGATCGTGAGCTTAAGTTTATTAAAGTCATAACGAATTATTGCACGGCTACTAGCGCTTAAGACCAGCCACAATGCAGTTAGCAAAGCTCTCAGAGGTATACGAGGTAAAGCCTGAGCCCTTCAAGAACTGAATAGCAGCCTCTTGATAAGAGGCAAAGGTTTGCGCAGTCATAGTGCTAATAAATTGATTTAGCTCACTGTAATCAGCGAATTTTCGGAAATCAATAAAACAGTCAGATGGAATCGCATGAGCTACATTAGCTTCTCCCCAATAAATAGGAATGCAGCCAGCAAATAAACAGTCAAAGATCTTTTCGGTTAAATAACCCGGAATATCTCTCGCATTCTCAAAACAAATGCAAAACTTGGTTTTACTCAAAACTTCATGCTTAGTTGTTGCGGGCCCTTGGTAACTAGGAAATACTGGCTTTGAGGTAATCCAGGGATAAATTTTTTCCATGCGGTAACGCAGCTTGCCTAGTTTACCCAATCGCTTTTGTGGCACCTTCCAACCGTTGCCATAAAGTTTTAATTCTCCTGACGCGTGCTTTTCAAACCAACGAACCGCTCGCACCCTTTCTGAATAGAGCTCTCGGTCATCATGCGCATTAGCATGCCGGTTGCTGCCAATCAAACAGACCAAATCTGGTCGCTGAGCAAATGGCAAGCTGACAAAGTCTTGTCCGCACTCTGACGGGATGGGATTGGGGTGGAATATTTCAATGAAGCGTTCGGCAGAAATAGTTCTTCCTTGATCATCCGAAAAGCCTTTTTCAAGTAAATCCTTATTCCAAGTAAAAATGCCATCGAAATGATTGAGATATTGATATTCAGCATTTCTGGGGACGGTCAGCGGTGTCTCATACAAAATTAAATAATTTTTCTTAATGGATGGGGAAACAAAGTCGATAGACTCAACATAGAGTCCGAAATCTGGACTTACACCATTCTTCTCATTGACGTCTGCAGTATGTAACTCGACATCTTGACTCAGTGCCACTTCCTGCAAAACACGCATTGGCTCGAGACAATTGTCTCGATTACGTAGGCTTTGAGGGTTGAAAATGTCATCTTCCCCGTTTTCCCAACCGTAAATACTGCCAATAAGCATAAAAGACCTATTTATATGGAATATATAAAGAATGGAGGCTCTACGTTTTTAGCAAATACACCAAAAGCCCCATCTAATGTTTTAATTATAAAGTTATGAATATCATCGCACAGCTACAGGGTGGACTTGGCAATCAACTCTTTCAATATGCCACCGGAAGGGCCCTTGCCCTGCAAAAACAAGTTCCATTGCTGCTTGACCATAGCTGGTATACCCAAACCTATGATGATGTGACTCCTCGAGAGCTAATGCTGAGTGAATTAAATACCAAAGGTTCATTAATTTCCTTTCAGCCAAAGATTAAGCGCCCCAAACGCATACAACGCATTGCGCAAAAATTCTGGCCAATCACTCCGTTTATCTTTACAGAGCAAGCTCCTTATCGATTTGATCCTCGACTAAGTAAGTCACCTGCTTTTAAACAGCAGAACCTCTATCTCATGGGCTATTGGCAGTCTTATAAATACTTTGAGAGTATTAAGTCGATTATTCAAAGTGAAATTAGTCCAAAAAAGTCTCTCGACAGCCATTACCAAAACTATCTTCAGCAAATTCAAGCGACTAATTCAGCCATGGTGCACGTGCGCCGCGGTGATTATGTGAATCTAGCTAGCGCTGCAAAAGTACATGGCTTCGTTGGCCTTGATTACTATCATACGGGCATGAAGCTATTGCTGGAGCAAAGTCCAGAAACCCATTTTTTTGTTTTCTCAGATGACATTACATGGGCAAAAGAAAATCTTCCATACCCAGAAAGAGCTACATTTGTGCAGTCACTCAAGAGCAGTGATGCTGTTATTCAAGAACTTGAACTCATGACTCATTGCCAGAATCATTTGATTGCCAATAGCTCTCTCAGTTGGTGGGCGGCATGGCTTGGCAAGAATCCAAACGGCACCATTTACTGTCCAAAAAAATGGATGAATGACACCAGCCTGGATTTGAATGATCTGCTCCCCACTGATTGGAAGCGTATTTAATTGGCCTAAGCTAGTCGCCCATAGAGGCTAGCAACAGTAGAAACCATAAGGCGCTCCAACCTGGTAAATGGCGTCAAAATGCCATTACCCCGGAATTGAAAGCGTGCATAGATCTCATAGTTCGCCATCATTGAAATGCCGCGAATATGTTGATTCAGCATTTTGATCATCGGCATTGCATAACGCAGCCTGTCCATAAATGACATTGGACGGGGGCAATAAGCAGATCCTATATTCATGCCTTCTAAATAATGCAATTGCATTTTTTTTAAGACTTCTCGAGCAGGTTCACCCTGCACTACGCTGATCTGATTCTCATGCAAGCGGTAAGTCAGCAATCTACTTTTAAGATTAGTAAAGCGCCAGCCTTTTAATGCGGCCTCAACAAAAAATGCATAGTCTTCAGCATGCTTATGCTGCTGCAAGTAAGGCAATTCCTTAAAAATTTCTGCCTTACCCATTACCGTAGGATTGCAAAATGGACTGCCAATAGTCAGTAAAGCTTTTAGATCCGCATTGGAGTATTTTTGTTTGGATTTTTTTCTAACGCCAGATTGCTCATTGATTGTCCAATATGCTGAGCCACACATATCACATTGATCACCCTCTAAATAGGCCACCTGCTCCTCAAGCCTAGTGGGCTCTGCAATATCATCACAATCTAATAAAGCGATGTACTTGCCCTGAGCCTTTTTTGCTATCGCGTTTCTGGCAACAATGAGTCCCTGGTTTTGGTCGGTAAGAATAGTTTTAATGCGGGGATCAGAGAAGCTCTGAATGATTTCTCGAGTTTGGTCACTTGAACCGTCATCGTAAATAATCAACTCAAAATTTTGGTAGGTTTGATCGAGCACGCTCTGGATAGAGGATGCGATGTACTTTGCCGCATTAAACGCTGGCATAGAAATGCTAACTAGTGGGTGTGCGGCCATAAGCTATAGATAGCTTTGTAAATATCGCCCAAAACGCTTTAGGCGCTTCAACGAGCGAGAAGAAAGTGATTTTTGTGAAGCACCGAAATTTAACTCAGATTCCCAAGCGGACTGATAAATAATCCCCATGTAATGCTTTGCAACCTTAGCTTCAGTTTCACCTAGGCGCCTCATTAAGAAATACTGCCAATCGTAGTGATAGATCCGAAACAAGGGCTCAATCGCAATCAGCGGAATAGCGTGGAACTTTAGGAGGGTTTCTCCATAAATCAAAGTCTCAGGATGTTCCGGGGTGATCAAATCCCAAATGCTCATACCCTGAGGTTGCAGAAATTGCGTATCCAATGATTGCCATACCTTGGCAGACCAAATAAACGGGGCTGGCGCGCAATAAAAATTAGGCCCTACACGGCCAAATAATTTTTGCACGCGGTCCGCTTCCGCCTTAAGTTCTCTTTCAACCTTATCCTGACCGCGATTAGACGCAATCTGAAAAAGCTCTTTGTTTTGATGCAAGACCGTATAAGGCATACCATCTGCAGATAAGAAATCAGATTGATGAAAATCTCGAATAAATAAACTATCGGAATCTAGGCATAAATAGTTTTCAGATAAGCCTAAGCGCCAAAACTCAGATTTCACAATCTGCTGTGACAAGCCGCCCGGCATAGCCCGATACTTTTCAAAACTAGCCTTAGGATTAGCAGTCACAATATCTTCATCAGCCACCCAGGTATAACCCTCTTGCCCCAAAACTTCTATGAGAAGTGCTTGATCTGTTTTTGGAGTAGAAATATAAAAAGGAAGGCGATCAACATTGAACTTATTGATAGAGTCCAACAGGCGTTTTAGACGCAGAAGATCCCTTGAATAGGATTTGCAGTAAAGAACAAAATCTTTCAAACGATATTCCTGTTGTTATTGAGAGTGGCTTTGTACATTCGTCAATATTGTATTAACAGCCTGATCAACGCCAATCGGCTTCCATACTGGCTCAATTAAATGTTTTCCCTGCCAGTCTAACCAAATTCTTTCCAAGGCCATGGCAATACCCTCAGAATCGCCTTCAGCACTTAAATATGCCCCTCTATCAAGCAACATTTGATCCAGCTGTGGATTGCGGTGGGTAATACCCCAGATAGGACGACCGGCCCAGAGGTAATCGTAGAACTTGGATGGAATGTACTCGGCACACCACTCATCATTACCATGCAGCAATATCAAAACATCTGCCTCTTGCATCTTCTCGACAACTCGCTCGCGCCCAGACTTACCGCTGACAGGATCTTTTTCTAAACGACCATGCGCTAGCAATACATCAGAAAATTCCAATTGATTGATTGCCTCAAGCGATAGAGAGTCTAGAGGAGCACCATACGCATGGACACGAATTAAATTTCTAGCTTCTGGATATTTCTTAAACAGAGGAACCAGGCCATTCAATACGGTTGAAAGTGATCGGTCATTGGCTAGCGAACCAAAATGACAAAGATTGAATTGGGAGGTGTAAGAATGCGCCCTATTGGCATTAAGACTGCCAGGAGGCTCAGCACCAGGGGTGACTACAAAGCCATGAGCATTGTGAGGTGTATTGAGATTGGGATTACGCACCTTTGCATAATGCAAAGCTCCTTCAGTAAACCACCAGACCTTGTCAGAAAAACGAGTGAGTTGGTTTTCTAAATAATGCCTAAATCGAGCATCGCGGTTTTTAGGTTTCTCAAATCCTGGATCACTGGGATTCTTACGAATGACTAATGGGTCATGTACTTCGGAAATCAATTCAATACCGGTTGCTTTCTTGAGCCATACGCCAGCTAAGTGAGCAGACCAAGCGCTCCCAACAGACATCACCACATCAACTTTACCTGCACGAATGAGCCTCCAGCCATGTAAAAAGGCTGGCAACGCCCATGACCATTGACTGGAGTAGCCAAGGCAAAGCTTCTCAATTGCAATGAGTGGCGCCAATAGGATCGAAACCGTTCTAGTAGTGATCTTGTAGATGAATCCACGGCCATATTTATTAGCCACCCAATGACGAAAGTCAAAACGAAAGCCTGAAGGACCCCAAGCAATAAATTGGTAATGCGGAAAGCGCTGATCTTTGATACCAGTGATGGCACTGAACACAATCGGCTCAACACCCGCTTCTAATAAATAAGGTATTTTGTCGGTAATGGTTAAGCTAGCTGCACGACCATCCATATTGAATGCATGAGTCAAAATCAACCAACGCTTTTTTTCAGTCACAGCAGGCAAAGAAATAGTCACTCAAATGGCTCGACTAGTTGCCAGCAACAATGGACATGACAGCCATACGCACCGCAATACCAAAGGTTACTTGATTCAAGATGACGGATTGAGGACCATCGGCGACGATTGAATCAATCTCAACGCCGCGATTCATGGGGCCAGGATGCATCACGATGGCATCGGCTTTGGCTAAGGCAAGGCGAGTAGGGTTTAAGCCATACTGCTTAAAGAAAGCATCACCCTCGGGAACCTGACCAGCCTCCATACGCTCTTTTTGAATGCGCAGTGTCATCACGACATCCACATCCTTTAAGCCTTCTTCCATGCTATGGAACACTTTGACACCCAACATATTTAGATCGCTTGGAAGCAGGCTTTCTGGACCAATCGCACGAATGTCTTCGCAACCCAAAGTCGTAAGGGCATGGATATTCGATTTAGCAACGCGGCTATGAACAATATCGCCCACAATCGCCACTTTCAAACCTTTAAAGTTTTGCTTAAAGTGACGCATCGTATACATATCCAACAATCCTTGCGTTGGATGTTGATGGCTACCATCACCTGCATTCACAACGTGAACATGTGCTGGTACGTGATTCGCGATTTCAATGGGGGCTTTAGATACGCTATGACGCACCACAAAAATATCAGCCTGCATTGCCACTAGATTATCAATGGTGTCGAGCAAGCTCTCACCCTTGGCTGTAGACGAGGTTGAAATATCTAAATTAATCACATCTGCTGATAAACGCTTAGCAGCGATTTCAAAAGTGGTTCTAGTACGAGTAGAGTTTTCAAAGAACAGATTAAATACGCTTTTGCCGCGCAGTAACGGGACCTTCTTCACCTCGCGGGCAGGATCTGTCACGCTCACAAACTGTTGCGCAGTATCTAAAATATGCAGAATCTGCTCCTTAGGCAAGCCCTCTAGAGTGAGAAGATGCGTTAGTTCTCCAGCCGCATTAAATTGATTCACTAGCTGACTCATTACTCACGCTCCTCTAGCTGAAAGCTGAACTTGCCAGCAGTATCTTTTTCTAAAACCAAAATTTGGTTTTCCGGAACCTGTACCTGCTCACCTACAAAATTAGCGGTTATTGGTAATTCACGATTTCCTCGATCAGCAAGGACCATGAGCTCGACTTGCGCAGGCCTTCCAAAATCAAATAACTCATTGAGAGCTGCTCGAACAGTTCTACCAGTAAGCAACACATCATCAATCAAAATGACATTGGCACCGTTTACATCAAAAGGTAAATGCGTAGTCATAGTGCTAGCAGTACGTAAAGCAGTCATGCCTTTTTCTGCGTAGTCATCCCGATGAAAAGCGACATTAATTATTCCAAAGTGTGGAAGCCCTAAATCATGGGCGAGCCGCTCGGCAATCCATGCACCACCCATAGCAAGGCCAGCAAGCTCAAAAGAGCCCTCTTGCGCTCTCTTGCGCAAGTTCTCTAGTAATTTTCCGTATAACTGTTCAGCATTCATTCTCTGGTCCGGACTCTATATAAGATCTATTTCTTTTTCTAGCGATTAAATTAATCTAACTTCAGGGCTTCACGTTATGTTCTGCAAAATACTGCTCCAAAATGAGGGCTGCAGAGTGCGCATCTAGATTGTCGTGCATCTTGGAGTCCCCCTCCAAAACTGCAGAGGTATAGCGCTCATCTACCCAGAAAACCGGCAACTGAAAGCGGCCATGCAACTGATTGCCGAAGCGGACCGCCTTTCCAGTCATTTCATGGGGGGTGCCGTCTGGGTGGACTGGTCGGCCAACCACCAATTGGTCTGGCTGCCACTCTTTCAAGAGTTTCTCAATCACCTGAAAAAGAACGTCACTACTTGGCGCTGCAATGGTCTTCAAAGCTTGGCCTGCTTTTGTCACAGAGTTTCCGACTGCCACACCCACTCTACGAGTTCCATAATCAAATGCCATCAGCGTCAATGCGTCAGGCATGCCCAGCCTCTCCAGACAGATGAGACAAATCAAAACCTAAGTGACTCACAGATTTTTCATAACGCTGGCTTGATGGGGTATTGAAAATGATCTCAATCATTTGTTCACGTGCTAGCGGCACATTCATCCAGCCATTCAGCGTAATCTCTTCCTCAAGCTGACCAGCGCCCCAGCCGGCATAACCTAAGGTCATCAAAAAATGTTGCGGACCTTTGCCGGCAGCTACAGCTTCAAGGACGTCCTTGGATGTAGTCATCGTCAAGCCGCCCGGAATAATTAATGAAGAACTATAAGGCGAGAGTGCATCAGACTCATGCAAAACAAAGCCGCGCTCTATTTGAACTGGGCCACCAAAATATACCGGCTGCTTTAATAAAGGGGCAATCTCCAATTTCAACTCAATCTTGTCAAAGAGCGTTTCCAAATCGACCTCAGTAGGCCGATTGATGACCAAACCCATCGCACCCCTCTCGGTATGCTCAAACAGGTAAATCACAGAACCAGCAAAATTAGGGTCCACCATGCCCGGCATAGCAATTAAAAACTGATTGGCGAGATGGTCTGCGGAAAAGGAAATTGATGACTCTGATACAGAAGCTCGTTCTGAAGCAGGGGGTGCTTTTTTAGCCGAAGTCATAGGGCTTATTTTACAGAATATCTAGATTTTTCCGGTAATCCAGTAAGCAAAAAGGCCAACAAGCTCATGAACAACATCATGCCAGTTTTGCGCCCCATCCACCAAATCAAATTCAGTCCACTGAAGGTGATTGGCGGTCTGATAATCTACCGGCAGAGGTAATACTGGCAAGTCTTGTTTTTGAAAGATCCTTACAGATCGATACATGTGGCTGGCAGAGGTAATTAAAAGCCAGGGTTTTAATTGTCCAGACTCATTCTTGGACCCAAATTCTTGAATGATGGGCTTCATATACAGCACATTTTCGTAAGTGTTACGAGACTGATTTTCGTAATGCGCGTTCTGCTCGCTTAAGCCCTGCTCTTGAATCAACTGCTTAAATGCATCCGCCTCTGTAACCCCCTTAGGTGTTATGCGCCCTGAATAACCACTGAATATGAATGGCACATTGGGCTTCTTACGTATTAACTCGAACGCTTTGGTCACCCTTTCAGCGGATGAGTAGATTGAAATCTCGCCACGATCAACGGCAATCTCTCCCCCTTCAATGGTGCCGCCCAGAATAATGATGCCGCCCACTTCATTATTCGATAATTTTGTAATCTCAGTTTTGGGCACGGTATTTTCAAGCGCTCTGAGAAACACCTCAGATGCAGGAAGCCAACCCACCAATGCAAGGTCTATCAAAGCCAGCACCAAAAACCTCTTGCAGAGTTGCGGTTTTCGCAAGGATAAAAAGAGAAGTGCCAGCAATACGAAAATAGGCACCCAATTGAGCGGCTCAATGCAAAATTGCACTACCTTCGAGAGAATAAAAAAGATCGTATCCATAATTCCTTAAGATCTTAACCTGCCTACCCTGACTACCCGCCTGCATTTACTCTGAATAAGCCCTAATATAGGGGCTATGCAAAAAGCTCTCGTTTGGCTCCGCCGTGACCTCCGCCTCTATGACAATGCTGCGCTTCACCACGCCCTAAAAGAAAGTGGTCAAGTTTGGCTTACGTTCATTTTTGATACAGACATTCTCAAACCCTTATTGAAGGGTGATTTAGATGCCAATGGGCTCAAGCATGATCGCCGTGTAGATTTCATCTGGCAGGGCGTAAAGCAAATCGATGATGAACTTCAAAAGCAAGGCGGTGGACTGATCGTTCGCTTTGGCAACCCTACCGAATGTGTTCCTCAAATTGCAAAAGAGTTGGGCGTTGAAACCGTTTTCACCAATCACGACTATGAACCCTCAGCAATTGAGAGAGATGAAGCTGTTCAAGCATCTCTAGAAAAATTAGGGATTGATTTTAAGAGCTTTAAAGACCAAGTCATTTTTGAGAAGAAAGAAATTCTTACAAACTCAAATACTGTCTTTTCGATCTTTACGCCTTATAAAAATAACTGGCTCAAAACTCTCCAAGAAAAAGATCTCGCTGCATATGAGTGCAATCCAAAACCTGGACAGGTTTCAGCTGTCCCTAAAAAATTGGATCAAGAATTTCCTTCGCTTGAGTCGATGGGCTTTTGCCCCACCGGCATCGAAAGCTATCTACCGCCTGGCTCCGAGGGTGGTCAAGCCTTTTTAGAAGACTTCCTGCCACGCATTGATCAATATCAGATTGGCAGGGACTTTCCGGCAATTAAAGGCGTAAGTTATCTCTCTACGCATTTACGCTTTGGCATGCTCTCTATCAGAGGCTTGGTGCGCGAAGCCCATCGTCGTATGTTAGCCGGTAGCATGGGTGCAACCATTTGGTTAAGTGAACTGATTTGGCGTGATTTTTATTTCATGATTCTGGCTAATCATCCTCGCTTAGCCACAGGCGCATCTTTTAAACCAGATTATGACAACATCGTTTGGGAATCTGGCTCTAAAGCAAAGAAGCTATTTGCTGCTTGGTGTGAGGGTAAAACAGGATACCCACTTGTGGATGCAGCCATGCATCAACTCAACCAAAGTGGCTATATGCATAACCGCCTACGCATGGTGGTAGCGAGCTTTCTGACTAAAGATCTGGGAATAGATTGGCGCTGGGGCGAAGCCTACTTTGCAGAACATCTCAATGACTTTGAGCTTTCCTCCAATAACGGTGGATGGCAGTGGGGTTCTTCATCAGGATGTGATGCGCAACCCTACTTCCGTATCTTTAACCCCATTACCCAGTCAGAAAAATTTGATCCAGAAGGTAAATTTATTAAACGCTACCTGCCAAAATTAGAAAAGCTCTCTAAGAAATCTATCCATGCCCCCTGGAAAGCTGGCCATATTGAGCTCGAGGCTGCCGGGATCATAATCGGACGAGACTACCCTCTACCAGTAGTAGATCACGATGAAGCGCGCAAAAATACCTTGGTTCGTTACAGCGTGGTTAAAAAAGTCGCCTAATACACAGAATCATTAGCGCCCTATTCACAGTTCCGATTTAAGATAGCGTATGAGCAAGATCTACGCCGTAGGCGATGTACAGGGTTGTGCACCCTCTCTCAAAGCCCTAGTCAAGAAACTTCCAAAAAAATCGAAGATGATTTTTTTGGGGGATCTCGTCAATCGTGGACCAGACTCGCTTGGTGCATTACGCCAACTCAAAGCCTTACAAGAATCAGGTCGTGCTGAATGCATCCTAGGCAATCATGATCTACATCTCTTAGCGATTGACGCAGGGCTTCGCAAATCTAAGGGCTTGGACACTATTGAACCCATACTGTCGGCACCAGATCGCAAAGAGCTGATTCATTGGATTCGTAATCGACCCATGGCTTTGAGCAATGGCAAAGTATTAACAGTTCATGCAGGAGTCTTGCCGCAATGGGATCTGCAGCAAACCATTGAATGCGCGCAAGAAGTGGAAAAAACTTTACGCGATAAATCGTATAAAGATTTTCTAGCTAATATGTATGGCAATACACCAAATCAGTGGAGCAAGTCTCTGAAAGGTTATGAGCGCCTACGCGTGATTACCAACACCTTAACCAGAATGCGTTTCTGCACACCAACTGGAAAAATGGAATTTGAGAGCAAAGAAGGCTTGGAGCAAGGTCCCAAAGGCTATATCCCTTGGTTCACAGTCCCAGGCAGAAAGACTCAAGACGTTCTTACCTATTTCGGTCACTGGTCAACATTGGGCTTGCTACGTCAACACAATGTGATTGGCTTAGACACTGGCTGCGTATGGGGCGGCAAGCTCTCTGCCCTAGAAATCTCCAGCTCAAATAAAGACTCTAAAAATCTAGAGCTCATTCAGGTAAGTGGTTACGACCACCCACTCAGAATGTAAACAATCAGAAATATTGATTATTTAATCCTTAAAGCTCAAAGCTTTTTAAAGGATTTCTCAGCAGCAGCAATGATCGCATCGATTACCGCATTGTCATGTGCTATGGAAGTAAATCCGGCTTCGTAGGCAGATGGCGCCAAATACACACCTTCATCCAGCATGAAGTGGAAGAACTTCTTAAACGCCTCAATATTGGTTTTAGTAACTGCTTCATAGGTAGTTGGCACTTGATCAGCGAAGTAAAAGCCAAACATACCGCCAACGCTATCCACAGCAAAAGGAACGCCGGCCTTATCTGCAGATTGTTTTAAGCCTGCCATTAACTTTTCTGTTTGGCCAGTCAAGCATTCGTAGAAACCTTCGCGAGAAATAATCTCCAAAGTTTTTAATCCTGCAGCAACCGCTACTGGATTACCGGATAAAGTGCCTGCCTGATAAACATTACCCAAAGGGGCAAGCTTATTCATGATCTCTTTCTTGCCACCAAACGCCGCCATAGGCATGCCGCCGCCCATGACCTTGCCAAGGCAAGTGAGATCAGGGGTTATGCCCTGCAAGAACTGAGCGCCACCTAAGGCGACTCTAAAGCCAGTCATCACTTCATCGTAGATTAAGACGCTACCATGCTTACTAGTCAAACTTCGAATAGCCGCTAAAAATTCTTTTGAAGGCTGAATGAGATTCATATTGCCGGCAATCGGCTCCAAGATCACAGCAGCGATCTGATCTCCCTGCTTTTTAAAGACTTCCTCAATTGCTGCCACATCGTTATACGGCAGAACTAAAGTGTGCTTCACCAAATCCTGTGGAACACCACCAGAAGAAGGCGCATTTTGGGTAGAGTCGGCAAAGGTAAGTAAGCCTGAACCTGCTTTAACCAAGAGACTATCGGCATGGCCGTGATAGCAACCCTCAAACTTGATAATCAAGTCACGGCCAGTGTAACCACGAGCCAGACGCAAAGCACTCATCGTTGCTTCAGTGCCACTAGAAACCATACGCACTTGTTCGACACTCGGCATAAGTGCACAGATACGCTCAGCCAATTCAATCTCGCCTTCAGTGGGGGCACCATAACTAAAGCTAGTTTCAGCAGCTTTCTGAACCGCAGCCACCACCTCAGGATTGGCATGACCCACAATCATTGGGCCCCAAGACATAATTAAGTCGATATAACGCTGATCATTGGCATCCCAGAAATAAGGGCCTTGGGCTCTTGTAACAAAACGGGGAGTTCCGCCCACCTGACGAAATGCTCGCACTGGAGAATTGACGCCCCCAGGAATTGTCTTTTGTGCACGCTCAAATAAAACTTCGTTTTGATCTACTTTTGCCATCATTGCTTCCGAATTAAATTGCCATCATTTCAAAATCTTCTTTACGGGCACCGCACTCTGGACAAGTCCAGTTCATCGGAACATCTTTCCAAAGGGTTCCGGGTGCAATACCTTCATCAGGCAAACCAGCGGCTTCGTCATAAACCCAACCGCAGATCAAACACATATACGTTTTAAATTCCATTACCTTGCTCTCCACATATTTTTAGTTACTTTAAGCTGGTCGCTTAGCATGCATCTCGAACTTGAATAAACGGCACTCCAAAGGACCATTAAATAAAGGGGTGCGCTTAGATTCTTTGATGCGTAGCTGACCTGGCAGAGCCATATCCGCAGTCAAAACAAAGATATTCCAGCCACCAAAATCATCTTTGAGATGCTGTCCAAATTGACGCAAAAACTCGACAAACTTTGGATCCTGCTCTTCTTGGGCTTGAAGCTTCTTCAGGGATTCACGACTTGAACGTTTAGCACTTTGACGACCAGTCTCTAAGTTCAATTCAAAACGATTATCAGGTTCATCATCGTAATCAGAATCTTCACTAGAAGCACGATCCTGACCACGTCCACCCTTAATTACCAGACGCTCGCCATAAGGAGGGTTTAATAACATTACACCCTCGCTAAGATTGCCCGGTGCTTTTGCAGCCAAGGCGTCCACCTGACGTACCACTGGCTGATCGGGCAATTGGGCTCTTTGCCAATTACCTTTGAACATCGATACTAATTTCTCGT
Organism: Polynucleobacter sp. MWH-Adler-W8; assembly: GCF_001889925.1. NCBI lineage: Bacteria > Pseudomonadati > Pseudomonadota > Betaproteobacteria > Burkholderiales > Burkholderiaceae > Polynucleobacter > Polynucleobacter sp. MWH-Adler-W8. The sequence goes on from NZ_LZFI01000005.1 coordinate 127,631, forward strand.
TAATATCGCCACCGGATATTTTCAGAGCATCGACATTTGGATATTGCTTACGCTTTTCCAGCATCAAAGCAAGTGCCGCCTCTTTCAAATCTACCCAGCGCTTTTGCTCAGCAGCTTCATTAAACGGCTTGAGCCTTTGAAACCCAAAACCGTGGGCTGATGTCACTAAAGGGCGATAAGCTAATCGACTTGGTTTGGCATCATCGCCATACATGCCCGCACGAATAGCGCCCGGTGGAACGCCTAGTGCTATCTGCGCAGCCTCAATTAAGAAGGTGCCACTACCGCACATAGGATCAAATAGGGTTTGGCCTGGTTTCCAAGCAGTAATCGATAAGATGCCAGCGGCTAAATTTTCCTTTAGAGGTGCATCACCCTTTTCATCGCGCCAACCTCGCTTAAACAATGCTTCACCCGAAGTATCCAAATAAATCGTGATTTGAGTAGCTGTTAAATGGGCCTGCATTCGTACGTCCGGAAAAGCAGTATCGATACTAGGACGATCGCCAGTCACGTCACGTAAACGATCAACGATGGCATCTTTAATTTTGAGCGTTGCAAAATTTAAGCTCTTTAATGGTGAGCGATGTGCCGTCACATCAACTCGCAAAGTTTGCTTTGAACTAAACCATTCCTCCCATGCCAAACCGCTCGCTAATTTATATAAGTCTTCTTCTTGCCTATAAGGCGCCTGGGCCATTTGCAATAACACCCGACTCGCAATACGGGAATGCAAGTTCAGCGCCATTGCAGCAGAAATCGGTGCAGCAAGACCAACGCCACCCGTAGGGCTAGTTGGCGTAGGATCAATTACCCATGCCCCCAAGGCCTTACATTCTGGGCGTCCAGCAATCTCTGCTAGCTCCTGGGCAAGCGGTACTTCCAAACCGCCTGGACAAACAACGAAAAATCTCATGATGCTAACAGTCGTTAAATGGGGGGATTAAAAAATAAAATAGTAATAAGCGGTATTAAAAAACTGGTCTTAAGGCTTAAACAACACTAAGACAACAATAATGACCAGCAAGATCACTGGGACTTCATTAAACCAACGAAACCAAACGCCAGATCGATTATTTACGCCTGCACGAAACTTTTTGAGCAAACTTAAACAGGCATGGTGATAGCCGATAACTAAAATCACAAAGAACAATTTGGCATACATCCAGATACCGCCAGCACCAATGCCAAAGTAAAGCCATAGCGTCAGACCTAGTAGTACCGCTGGCACGGCCAAGATAGTCATAAAGCGGAAGAGGCGGTCCGCCATACCCAATAAACGGGCATAAGCGTCAGAGTTTTTTTCTTCGGCCAAGTTCACAAAAATTCTGGGCAGGTAAAACAAACCGGCAAACCAGGATGTGATGAATACGATGTGAAAGGTTTTTACCCAGAGGTAGGCGTTGTTCATATGTAGTTTGCTCTATTTATCTTTTTACTTTAGGTCCGAATCTCACCATGACCCATGACCACATACTTCAATGAGGTCAAGCCATCCAGGCCAACAGGGCCACGGGCATGCAATTTATCATTAGAGATGCCGATTTCAGCCCCTAAGCCATATTCAAAGCCATCCGCAAAGCGAGTGCTGGTATTGACCATCACACTGGCGCTATCCACTTCACGCAAGAAGCGATCGGCCTGCGCTTTATTATTAGTAATAATGGCATCCGTATGTTTGCTGCCATATTGCTCAATATGATTCATGGCTTCATCAATATTAGCCACTGTCTTAATAGATAAGATGGGAGCCAAGTACTCAGTTTGCCAATCTTCTTCTTTGGCATCGACCAGATTCTGAAAGCCATTTGCCTCAAGGGTTTTGCGAGTCAAACTATCAACTCGTAACTCCACACCTTTATCTTGATAAATCTTGCAAAGCGTTGGTAAGACTTTCTGTGCAATATCTTGATTGACTAACAAGGTCTCCATCGCATTGCAAGGGGCGTAGCGTTGAGTCTTGGCGTTATCACATACCTTCACTGCCATTGCTATGTCCGCATCAGCATCAATATAAGTATGACAAATTCCATCTAAGTGCTTAATCATCGGTACACGCGCTTCAGCCATGAGGCGGGCAATCAAACTCTTACCACCGCGGGGTACGATCACATCAATGTATTGGGTCATTGTGATCATTTCACCTACTGCACTGCGATCGGTAGTAGTCACTACTTGCACAGCATCTTTAGGCAAGCCAGCAGCAGCCAGACCCTCTTGAATAATCTGGGCTAATAAAGTATTGGAATCAATTGCTTCGGAACCACCACGCAAAATCACGGCATTGCCAGACTTTAAGCACAATGCAGCTGCATCGATAGTGACGTTTGGGCGAGACTCATAAATGATGCCAATAACACCCAAAGGTACGCGCATCTGACCCAACTCAATGCCGGAAGCCTGCTTTTGCAAAGCAGAAATTTTGCCAATCGGATCATCCAAAGAAACAATTTGTTCTAAACCCAAAGCCATGGTTTCAATAGTCTTGGGAGTCATAGTTAAGCGATCAATAAAAGCGGCATCTTGCCCATTTGCTTTCGCACGCTCTACATCCACTTGATTAATCTTCTGAATCTCGGCAGCCTTCTGACGAACTACTTTAGCAATATGTAATAAAGCCTGATTCTTTTGCTCGCTAGATGCGCGCGCCATTGCACGCGATGCAGCGCGTGCTCGCATCCCAATGTCTTGCATCATTTCTTGAATGGATGAACTCATTTCTTAATCTCTTATTTCTTAACGAAGTAAATTACCAACTAAACGTAAGCCATCCCATGGGTCGGCAGGCAATTCAGCCGCATGCAAACCCTTTACTTGGCGATCTAGTCCTGCAGCTAACTGCATTGCTCTTCGCAGCTTGAGGGGCTGAACCCTTCTCAAGGCTGCTGGGTATAAACGTTCTTTATTTCCCCAAATCCGGTTGGCCCGCATCAAGTTCTGCACTGATTCGCCCGCATCGCTTGCAGCCTTCAATTTAGATAGTATTCGAAGCTCTTCAGTTACGCTCCACAGAATCAATACCAGCGGCTCACCCTCGCCTTTGAGGCCATCTAGCATGCGATTGAGCCTAGCCAGATCTCCAGCCAGCATTGCTTCAGTCAATTCGAACACGTTGTAGCGCGCTACCTTCAGAATGGATGAGCGAATTTGCTCCTCGCTTAGTTTTCCGACGGGATATAACAAACCCAACTTCAAAATTTCTTGATGAGCAGCAATGAGATTGCCCTCTACCTGCTCAGCAATAAATTCAAGTGCACGCTGACCCTCTGGACCCGGCCCTACCTCTTGATCTTGGCGCTTAAGTCGTCCAGCGATCCACTGTGGCAAATGACTGCGATCCAAGGAATCAATCTGGATTGCCATACCAGCATCATCTAAAGCACTGAACCAAGCAGAAGTCTTGGTCTTGCCATCCAAGCGAGGCAACACAATACAGACAACTGTATCTGGACCATCTAACCCGATAGGCTGCGCAGCAATTTGAGATGCGAACTGCTTAAGAGCGTCAGCTCCATCGCGTCCAGGCTTACCAGTTGGAATGCGTAGTTCAACCCAACGCTTATCGCCAAATAAAGACATGGTCTGACCAGCACTCAGAAGAGCGCTCCAATCAAATCCACGCTCTTGTAATAGCACTTCGCGTTCGGTGAAGTTTTGTTTCTTGGCAGCGGACCGCAATTGATCCATCGCTTCCATCATCAATAGCGGCTCATCACCGCTAAAAACATACAGCGGCAACATAGCGCCACCAGAACTCAAAGACTTGAGGTGCACTTGCAAGGCATCAACTTTAACCATGCCTTAATTGACCTCTAGAAAGCTCTTGATTGCTGCGCTCTTGCAGCAGCAACGCGACGTAAGATTTGAATAGCCAAATCCTTACGCATGAGGGTTAAGAATTGCTGAATTTGAACATCGGTAGCCAAAACAGTGGAAACCGTGAAGTCCATATCGCGAGTCATGTAAATCTCTGCCTCAGGCACGATTTCTGCTCCAGCCAAGTCGTAGGCTCTAAAGCCAACACGAATATTGAGGCGATATGCAGAGACTTGACCGTTGGAGTTGTAAGCCAAAATCTCGCGACCATTGATATCGTTAGTAATTTCCAAGATGAGATCTGCATCTTTAGGATTGATAGCAACTTTCGCATCCGTACCCGTCAGAATCGCCGTCTGTAAGTCTGCCCTGAGTGGTGGGGATGGGTTACCAGTAATTGCAATGACCTTGAATGGTAAATCCACCATACCGCGCAGACGAAAGCCGCAAGCGATCAATCCACTGAATGGGGCAGTAGCAATTAAGCCTAGCATTGCACGACGAAGGGAATTTACGCTCATGTCTCTTTTTCTATTTAAGCAACAATATTGACCAAACGTCCAGGCACCACAATGACCTTTTTCGGTGAATTTCCATTCAAAGCTTTTTGTGCGGGCTCACTTTGTAAAGCCAATGACTCAACTTGCTCTTTACTTGCATCTGCTGGCACCTTAATGTCACCACGCAACTTGCCATTAATCTGCAACATCAAAGTCAGTTCAGTCTGCACCAATGCCGCTTCATCTACCGAAGGCCATGGAGCATCGAGCAAAGGCCCATAAGTCTTTGTATAAGCAAGATCTTTCCACAACACATGAGTCATGTGCGGAACTACAGGATAGAGAACGCGCAATAAGATGCTCAGACATTCACGCAAGACTGGCGCACTAATGGCAGCATTCTGCTCCAACTTGATAGGCTCAAGAATATTGAGCATCTTCATCGCAGCAGAAACCACCGTGTTGTATTGACGACGTTGATAGTCAAAATTAGCTTGCTTCAAAATCGTATGCACTTCACGGCGCAGTTCTTTTTCAGCATCGCTCAAGTTGCTAGGCAAGCTATCAGAAGCGTCACGCAATGCGCCTGCTTGAGCGCTGGAATACATCCAGACACGACGCAAGAAACGAGAGGCGCCATCCACACCAGCGCCAGACCACTCTAACTGTTGCTCAGGAGGGGCGGCAAACATCACAAATAAACGCGCAGTATCTGCGCCATATTGATCAATTAATGATTGAGGATCAACGCCATTGTTCTTGCTCTTAGACATCTTCTCAACACCACCAATGATGACTGGTGTATTTGAAGCGTCACCTATCAACTTGGCGCCTTGCGGACGACCCTTCTCATCAAGATCTAATTCCACATCCAAGGGATTAAGCCAAGTCTTTTTACCCGAAGCATCTTCAGAGTAATAGGTCTCATTGAGGACCATTCCTTGGGTCAGCAAATTCTGGAAGGGCTCGTCAAACGTGATGAGATTGAGATCGCGCATGACCTTAGTCCAGAAACGCGCATAGAGTAAATGTAAAATCGCATGCTCAATGCCGCCAATGTACTGGTCCATCGGCATCCAATATTCATTGCGCTCATCGACCATGGTCTTAGCATTAGGTCCGGTATAGCGCATGAAATACCAAGAGGAATCCACAAAGGTATCCATAGTGTCAGTTTCACGACGCGCAGGCTTACCACACTTCGGACACTTCACATTCAAGAAGTCAGCGCGCTTATTGAGTGGATTACCACTGCCATCGGGTACACAATCTTCCGGCAATACTACTGGCAGGTCTGCCTCCGGCACGGGCACAGCACCACAACCTGAATTGCTCTCATCGCCACAATGAATAATCGGAATCGGCGTACCCCAATAGCGCTGACGAGAAATTCCCCAATCACGCAATCGATAGGTAGTCTTGATTTCGCCAATGCCGAGCTTTTCAAATTCTTTCGCAACAGCGCTCACCGCCTCTTCATGCGACAAGCCATCAAACTGAGCACTGTTAAAACAAACTACCCCTTCTTTTTGGGCATACCAATCTTCCCAACGAGTGGCATTAAACATTGGCGACTCGCCTTTGAGCGCAATCACTTGCTTAATTGGTAAGTCATACTTCAGCGCAAAAGCAAAGTCGCGCTCATCGTGAGCCGGCACGCCCATAACTGCGCCATCGCCATAAGACATTAATACGTAATTACCAACCCAAACAGGCACTGGCTCATGAGTCAAAGGATGTGTGACGTATAAGCCAGTAAACATCCCCTCTTTTTCTTGAGTAGCTAAATCAGCCTCGATCACGCTACCGGTCTTGCATTTCTCAATAAATGCGGCGAGCTCGGGATTGTTAGTGGCTGCCTTGGCAGCCAATGGATGCTCAGCTGCTACAGCGCAGAACGTAACACCCATGATGGTGTCTGCACGGGTAGTGAACACATACAAAAGGCCATCTTGAATAAAGTTACCGTGATCATCAGCAATATCGTGCTTAAAAGCAAAACGTACACCACGGCTTTTGCCGATCCAGTTTTGCTGCATGATCTTGACGCGCTCAGGCCAGCCCAAGCTATCTAAACCAGAAAGCAATGGTTCTGCATACGCAGTGATATTGAAGTAATAACCAGGGATCTCGCGCTTCTCTACTAAAGCGCCAGAGCGCCAACCACGACCATCAATCACCTGCTCGTTCGCCAAAACCGTTTGATCAATTGGATCCCAATTCACCACTTGCGTTTTGCGATACGCGATACCTTTTTCGAGCATCTTTAAAAAGAGCCACTGGTTCCAACGATAGTAGTCAGGACTACAGGTAGCAACTTCACGTGACCAATCAATCGCTAAACCCATCGCAGCCATTTGCTTTTTCATATAAGCAATGTTGTCGTAGGTCCATTTAGCGGGAGGAACTTTATTCTGAATGGCTGCATTTTCTGCAGGCATGCCAAAGGCATCCCAACCCATAGGCATGAGGACGTTATAGCCCTGCATACGGAGCTGACGCGCCATCACATCGTTAATGGTGTAGTTGCGTACGTGCCCCATGTGGAGCTTGCCAGATGGATAAGGCAACATTGAGCAGGCGTAGTACTTTGGCTTCTGTTTACCCTGCGCATCCACTGCGTTCTCGGCTACTTGATAGACTCGCGCACTTTCCCAATCAGCTTGCGCTGCCGCTTCAATACTGCGGTAGTCGTAATCCTTACTCATTCTTCGACAACTCTTTTCTTCTATTTTTAATTGATTGACTAATTATTTACGTAAGCCGAGAACATCTTGCATATCGAATAAACCAGAATTTTGGTTTTGCAAGAAACGGGCTGCACGCAACGAACCTTGCGCATAGGACTGACGGCTTGAAGATTTATGACTGATTTCAATACGTTCGCCATCACCTGCAAATAAGACAGTATGGTCACCAACAATATCGCCACCACGAATCGTTGCAAAACCAATAGAGCCTTCTTTACGTTCACCGGTATGACCTTCGCGTGCATACACGGCAACGTTATCGAGCTTTTCACCTAAAGCATCCGCAATCACCTCACCCATCTTGAGTGCAGTACCAGATGGAGCATCCACCTTATGCTTATGATGCGCTTCAATAATCTCAATGTCATAACCTTGATTGAGCATCTTTGCCGCGATCTCTAGCAACTTAAAAGTGGCATTCACACCCACGCTCATGTTTGGCGCAAAAACAATTGCTAGCTTTGCTGATGCATTTTTCAAGCTCGTAATTTGATCGGCAGTCAGACCCGTAGTACCAATAATCATTTTGGTGCCCGTCTTCTCAGCAACAGCCAAATGGGCCATCGTGCCTTCAGGCCTAGTGAAGTCGATTAAAAATTGTGCATTAGCTAAAACCTGGGGGACATCAGAAGAAATGAGTACGCCAGTTTTTTTACCCAAGAAGGCGCCAGCATCTTCACCCAACTGTGGGCAAGCATTATGCTCAAGCGCACCAACCAACTGCGCATCAGTTGTATTGAGAACGGTCTCAATCAACATCTTACCCATACGGCCTGTTGCGCCTGCAATTGCAATCTTCATCATTTTTCTTCGCTTCTGGTTAAAAGTTGCTGAAGGAACTCACTTCAGCATCAACACATAAGTAATTTTTACTTGGCTTCACTAGCCTGCGGAACATTAAGAGCGCCAGACCCCAATGGCTCAGGCTGAACATTTGGATCGTTTTTAGAAAAACTAAAAAAGTCCCAGAATGAACTACCAGTAGTAGCTGGTGGTATGGCCGCACCCGCTGCCAAATTATCCGTTTTACTTGGCACCATCAGTTCTGGTTGCTGCAATGGCGGGGTAACAGGTGGCTTATTGGATCCCGTAATGACATCCCAGAATGAACGTTTGGTTTTAGAGTAGTTATCGATCTCGGCAACCATCTCAACTTCTGTAGGCAAAGCATCACCGTCAAACTTCACTACTTTGTCGCCATCAAAGAACACTGTGACATGACGATCTTTGCCCATGACCTGACCAGCACGCTTGAATTCAAAAATATAATCCCAGCGATTCGCATGGAAGTAACTTGCCAATAACGGAGTGCCTAAAATTTGACGCACCTGCTCACGAGTCATACCTAATTGCAACTTAGCGTACTGCTCGCTAGAAATGAAGTTGCCCTGCACAACATCTGGAACATAAGGTCTAAAAACCTTATTCATCCAAGCGCGTTGAGTTTCATCAACGGCAGAAGTACATCCAACCACTCCCATCAATCCCAATAGAGCCAGGGACACCAGCCCCAATCGAGCAGGGGAATAAACACCCTTCAAAAACGGGTTCAAAAAGCGGGTAAAAAGTTCAAGGCAATTTTGCATGGCTGGCCGTATCATTAAGACATTGATTTTAGCTCCCAATGCCATAAATATGACCCAAAACCCTAGTCCTGAAGATTTACGCGATATTGGCCTAAAAGCTACCGGCCCAAGGATGAAAATCCTCGATTTTTTTCATCAAAACGGCGGAACCCACTTTAGCGCCGAAGATGTCTTCATGGCCCTAGCCAAAGAAGACAAAGAGATCGGTCTGGCAACGGTTTACCGGGTACTTACCCAATTTGAACGGGCTGGCCTTCTACTGCGTAGCCATTTTGAATCTAGCAAAGGTGATAGCAGGGCGATTTATGAATTGAATGAGGGTCAGCACCATGACCATCTGGTTTGTATCGATTGTGGCCATGTAGAGGAATTTGTAGACGAAGCCATTGAAAAAAGGCAGCGCGATATTGCTAAAAACCTGGGTTTTAAGCTCCAAGAGCATTCTTTGGCCATGTATGGCCACTGCCTGAAGAAAAATTGCCGCAACAAACAAGCTAAATAAAATTGCCAAAATAAGCAGTTTTCATCACTGCAGAAGCAAAAAAGACCCCAAATTGAGGTCTTTTTTACAAAATTAAGCCTAAAAAGAAGATTTAAGTATTTTTTAACAACTTTTAAGTACTCTTAACTACTCTTATCTATTTTTTCTTACTTGACAGCCATTAACGCTTCAGCAGCATTGAGCATCTGCACTGAATAACCCCATTCGTTGTCATACCAAGCTAGTACTTTGACCAACTTGCCATCTGCAGAGACGCGAGTTTGGGAGGCATCATAAATACTTGGGCGTGGATCGTGGTTAAAGTCAATGGATACCAAGGGCAATGTATTGAAGCCCAAAATACCTTTGAGCTCCCCTTCGCTAGCAGTCTTGAGAATGGCATTCACTTCGTCAACGCTGGTGGCGCGACTAGCAGCAAAAGTGAGGTCGACAACAGAAACATTAATGACTGGTACACGCATTGCGAAGCCATCAAAGCGACCTGCCAATGCCGGCAAAACTAAACCAACTGCCTTAGCAGCACCTGTCTTCGTTGGGATCATGCTGGTAACAGCAGAACGCGCACGACGCATATCCTTGTGATACACATCTGTTAACACTTGGTCATTAGTAAATGCATGAATAGTAGTCATCAAACCAGATTCAATGCCGATCTTTTCTAAGAGCGGTTTAACTAATGGAGCCAAACAGTTTGTTGTGCAACTGGCATTAGATACAACCACATCGTTTGGCTTCAGCACATTTTGATTTACGCCGTACACAATAGTTGCGTCTACATCTTTTTCACCAGGAGCAGAAATCAATACTTTCTTTGCGCCCTGCTCAATATGAATCATGGCCTTTTCTTTTGAAGTGAACTTACCAGTACATTCCAAAACCAAATCAACGCCTAATTCACCCCATGGAGTTTCCGCAGGATTACGAGTGCAGAACATTTTGATGCGATCGCCATTAACCACCATGTAATCACCATCAACAGACACATCTGCTGGGAAGCGGCCATGCGCAGAGTCATATTTTGTAAGGTGCGCGTTAATAGCAATATCACCCATCGCATTAATTGCGACGATCTGGATATCACGACGTGGCTTGCCGTTTACTTGATCTTCATAAAGAGCACGTAATACCATGCGGCCAATACGCCCATAACCATTAATTGCGACACGAATTGTCATTTATTTCCCCTTACTAATATTGAATTTATTTCGTATTTTTATTATTTCTTTGCAATGCATTGTTTAACTGTCTTTGCAATCCGGTCAGCCGTTAATCCAAAATATTCATACAACACTGGTGCTGGCGCTGATTCGCCAAAGGTATCTACGCCATGAACTGCTGCGCAGCCATACTTCCACCAGAAATCACTCACGCCCGCTTCAACTGCAATGCGCGGAATATTCGCAGGCAATACTTTTGCTTTGTAGGCAGCATCCTGTTGATCAAAAACAGTGGTTGAAGGTATCGAAACCACGCGAATACCTAAACCTTCTTTTTCCAACTGCTGCACAGTTTGTAATGCAAGCGCAATTTCAGAACCAGTCGCAATAATGACTGCATCAATCTTGCCAGAAGGATCACGCAAAACGTAACCGCCACGAGCGATTTCTTTAATTTGTGCAGGGGTACGAGATACAAATGGGCAATTCTGACGACTAAAGATTAGGGCGCTAGGTCCATTCTTACGTTCAATGGCTGAGCCCCAGGCTACAGCACTCTCTGTGGTGTCACAAGGACGCCAAACCATGAGGTTTGGAATAAGGCGCAAGCTAGCAACATGCTCTACAGACTGATGGGTTGGACCATCTTCACCCAGGCCAATTGAGTCGTGGGTGAAGACAAAAATACTGCGCAACTTCATCAATGCAGCCATACGCAAAGCGTTACGACTGTAATCGGAGAAAGTTAAGAATGTGCCGCCAAATGGGATATATCCACCATGCAAGGCAATACCGTTCATGATGGCGCTCATGCCAAATTCACGCACGCCATAGTTGATGTGATTACCCCATTGATCAGCGCGCACAGGTTTGCATGAAGGCCAATTAGTTAGGTTGGATCCTGTTAAGTCGGCAGAGCCTCCCATGAATTCTGGCAAGGCAGGTGCCAAAGCTTCGATCGCGTTCTGGCTTGCTTTACGAGTCGCAATGGTTTCTGCTTTAGTTTGGCAAGTTTTTAAGTACGCATTTAATGTAGATGAAAAATCTTGAGATAAATCACCCGCCATACGACGTTGCAATTCAGCAGCAAGTTCTGGAAATTTGTTTTTGTATTTCTGAAATTCTTTATTCCACTCGTATTCGGCAGCTTGACCGCGCTTTTTAAAATCCCATGCCGCATAAATATCTTTTGGAATTTCAAATGGCGCGTATGGCCAATTCAATGCAACACGAGTTTCAGCAATTTCAGTCGCGCCCAGTGGCGAGCCATGCACTTTATCGCTGCCAGCCATATTTGGCGAGCCTTGACCAATCGCGGTCTTGCAGCAAATCAGGGTTGGCTTATCGCTCTTTTTAGCCTTTGCAATCGCAGCTGATACAGCCTCTGCATCATGCCCATCAACAGCGCGAATGACGTTCCAGCCATAAGCCTCAAAACGCTTTGGCGTATCTTCGTTAAACCAAGAAACGACTTTGCCATCAATCGAGATGCCATTGTCATCCCACAATGCAATTAACTTATTGAGTTTGAGTGTGCCAGCCAAAGAACATACTTCATGGCTAATGCCCTCCATCAAACAACCATCACCTAAAAAAACATAGGTGAAGTGATCAACAATATTAAAGCCAGGACGATTAAATTCTTCTGCCAATAATTTTTCAGCAAGCGCCATTCCTACTGCATTCGAAATTCCTTGACCCAATGGACCCGTAGTTGTTTCTACGCCGGGAGTAATTCCATACTCAGGATGTCCCGGAGTTTTGCTATGCAATTGACGGAAATTTTTCAACTCCTCAATCGGCAAGTCGTAACCAGAAAGATGCAAGAGTGAGTACAGCAACATTGATCCATGGCCATTGGATAAAACGAAACGATCACGATCAATCCAATGTGGATCTGTTGGATTATGTTTTAAATGTTCATTCCAAAGACCAACAGCAATATCTGCCATACCCATTGGCATGCCAGGGTGACCTGAATTTGCCTGCTGTACTGCATCCATGGATAAGGCGCGAATGGCATTTGCCATACGAATTTGAAGATTTGACATCGTAAAAGTGGTCTCTGGAAAATTAATTGGCTATATTTCAGTAATGCCTCAATTTTATCTTCCCGGACCATGGGAATCCCAAAAGCCAACCGCCCTCCCCCCAGAGGTTGCCCACCATTTGCGCGTGAGACGTGTCCAAGCAGGGGAATTTTTCCCTGCATTTGATGGAAAAGGCCAGGTAGCCAAGGGGGAACTACTCTCTTTGAACGGAAAAACGGGTCAAGTTCAGTTGACGGATATCCGCACAGATACCCACCGCGAGACCCCATATGCCATTACTTTGGCTCAAGGCTTAGCTGGTGGCGACAAAATGGACTGGATTGTTGAAAAAGCAGTAGAGACTGGCGCCCAAAATATTGCCCCAATGCAATGTGAGCGCTCAATCCTCAAGCTCACCCGCTCTAGCGACCAGGAACGCGCCCAAAAGCGTCTAGCCCACTGGGAAGGGATCATTCAAGCTGCATGCGAACAATGCGACCGCACCGTCTTTGCAAGCCTGGAACCCATTCAAACGTTTGAAGCGTATTTGAAGGCGAGCCCCAAACCCGCACTTAAGTTATTACTCAGTCCAGATGCCACCAAAAGCCTGTATTCAGTGCTAATACAAAATGATCCCCAAGATATCGTCTTAATGATCGGCCCCGAAGGAGGTCATACCCCTGAAGAGGAGGCACAAGCGCAAGCAGCAGGCTATCAATTGGTTTCACTGGGGGAGCGGGTACTCAGAACAGAAACAGCGGGTGTAGTGGCTATTACAGCCGTACACAGCATATGGAATCCTGAAATGCAAAATCGCCTCAAATAGAGGCGATTTATAGGGCTTACAAGACTTTAGCGATTAAGCAAAAGAATAGAAGACGCGGTATGGAGTGCGGCGCTCGGCCCAGAAATCAACGGCATCGCGGAAAACATCCAACAATGTTTCACGAGCTTCTTTGTCAAACTTCTGAGTGCAAGGCAGTCCTTCGAGCACCACTACAAATCCAGGCTGTGGGCCAGACTTGTCTACGGTAGTCGTCAAGGCATCTAACAAAGGATCGTAATTTTTTGCCTGCTGCTTAGTAAATTTGTAGGCAATCGCAATTGACTCCAATACTTCACCTTTAGTCATAGCATTGGCGCAATTGGCATAAATAAAGTGTTGACCCAATTCAGTTGCCGCTTCCTGCAAATCAGGAGTGCGGAAAGCGCGAATGGATTGAACGATATTAGGGCGCACACTGCGCAACATTGCCGGCGGTCCGGCATCGCGAACGGCCAAAGCGGCACGCCAAGAAGCTGTCACTTTTTTCCCCGAAACTTGATTTGCTGCATAGGTTTGTAAACGAGATAAACCGCCTTCAGCATAAATGTTGGCAGCGGATGATTCGGTTTCCAGTCGATCATTGCTATCCCAACTTTCAGCACGGCTATGTTCATCGAAGCTGGCTGTATTGCTGTTTTCAGAGCGATTATTCATGATGGGTGCTAGGTTACCCGTAACACGCCATCAAATCAAGCCCAAATACAGTGCATTTTATGTAAAGCACTGATTTATATAGAAATAACATATGTAAGTTATTGCTAACTTACATATGTTACCGATTCTTACGTAATGCCTCTGGCGTTGCTCGCTGCCTCTACAACCGCCAAAGTTGTCACATTCACAATACGGCGCACAGTTGCGGCTGGAGTGAGAATGTGAATTGGCTTAGCAACGCCTAGCAACAAGGGGCCGATTGCAATGCCATTGCCTGCTGCTGTTTTTAGCAAGTTATAAGAAATATTGGCAGCATCGATATTTGGCAGGACCAATAGGTTGGCATCGCCCTTCAGTGAAGATGAAGATACTGCACCTTCACGAATGCTTGCATCTAAAGCGCTATCGCCATGCATTTCTCCGTCAACCTCTAAAGTTGGATCTGCCTTTTGGAGCAATGCCAACACTTCACGCATCTTGACTGCAGAAGGGGCGTTGCTAGAACCAAAATTGGAATGGGAAAGTAATGCAACTTTAGGAGCTAGTCCTAGCTTTCTCATTTCACTTGCAGCCATGAGAGTGAGGTCTGCTAACTGTTCAGCAGTAGGATCAAGATTGATATGAGTATCCACTAAAAATACTTGGCGACCGGGAAGAATCAAACCTGACATCGCACCATATACATTTGCACCAGGCTCATGCCCAATCACTTCATCAATATATTTCAAGTGCGTAGCGATATTGCCGACTGTGCCAGAAATCATGCCATCGGCAAAGCCTTTTTGAATCAACAGACTTCCAATCAAGCTATTGCGGCGACGCACTTCCAACTTAGCAAACGACTGAGTTACACCCTTACGCTCTGTGAGTGCAAGGTAGGTTTGCCAGAAATCACGGAAGCGTGAATCATTCTCTGGATTCACAATCTCAAAGTCATCTCCCGCCTTCATACGCAGGCCAAACTTCTCGATACGATGCTCGATCACTGCTGGGCGACCAATCAGAATTGGGGTAGCAAGATGCTCATCAATGATGATCTGCACTGCACGCAATACACGCTCATCTTCACCCTCAGCGAACACAATACGTTTTTGATTTGCTGGTACACGTTTAGCAATGCTAAAGAGTGGCTTCATCAAAGTACCTGAGTGGTACACGAATTGCTGCAACTGATTGCGATAGGCATCGAAATCTTTAATCGGACGTGAAGCCACGCCATCATCCATTGCCGCCTTAGCAACCGCAGGAGCAATGACTGTAATGAGACGTGGATCAAATGGTTTTGGAATTAAATACTCCGGGCCAAAGGATAAGTTATCGAGACCGTAAACAGAAGCAACCACTTCGCTCTGTTCTGCTTGAGCCAATTCCGCTACTGCCTTTACAGCTGCGACTTCCATGCCACGGGTAATCGTTGTTGCACCCACATCCAATGCGCCGCGGAAGATGAACGGGAAACACAAAACGTTATTCACTTGGTTCGGATAATCAGTACGGCCCGTTGCCATCACTGCATCTGGACGAACCGCTTTTACTTCTTCAGGCAAGATTTCTGGGGTTGGATTTGCCAAGGCATAAACCAATGGCTTCGGCGCCATCTTCTTCACCATGTCTTGCTTAAGCACACCGCCAGCAGAAAGACCTAAGAAAATATCTGCACCTTCAATCGCTTGATCAAGCGTGCGCAAATCCGTATCTTGGCAGAACGGCTCCTTTTCAGGGTCCATCAACTCTTTACGGCCTTTGTATGCAACACCAGCCAAGTCAGTAACCCAAATATTTTTACGCTGAATACCTAAATCAACCAATAGGTCTAAGCAAGCTAGCGCAGCAGCACCCGCCCCTGAGGTAACCAACTTAACTTCTTCTACTTTTTTACCAACCACCTTCAAACCATTGATGATGGCGGCTGCAACCACAATCGCTGTACCGTGTTGGTCATCATGAAAGACTGGGATCTTCATGCGTGCTTGCAACTTACGCTCAACGACAAAACAATCAGGCGCTTTAATATCTTCTAAATTAATGCCGCCAAACGTTGGCTCTAGTGCCGCAATAATTTCTACTAACTTATCGGGATCGCTTTCATTAACTTCGATATCGAAAACGTCAATGCCAGCAAACTTCTTAAAAAGAACCGCTTTACCTTCCATCACCGGCTTACTTGCCAGCGGTCCAATATTTCCCAAACCTAAAACAGCAGTACCGTTGGTAATAACGCCAACTAAATTTCCACGGGCGGTGTACTTGAATGCATTTGCCGGATCTTTAACAATCTCTTCGCAAGGAGCTGCAACGCCAGGCGTGTATGCAAGGGCTAAGTCTCGTTGATTGGTTAATTGCTTTGTTGGTGCAATTTCAATTTTTCCCGGAGTCGGAAACTCGTGGTACTGAAGCGCTGCCTCTCTTAAGGCTGCAATTTGTTGCTCTTTATTATTTTCTTTGCTCATCCACTAACTCGCTAAGTTCTGTCTTATCTTCATTTAGTTAAGACTTATAAGACTTCAATTCTATTCCTCTCGGACATTCACCTCATAACCGCCATAAAATGGGGCATGTCTTCTCGCTCCACCCCCCTCGGTGAATTTGACCTGATTGAACGTTTTTTCAAAACGGGCGCGGATTCAACGCGCTCTAAAGCAGATCAAAGTGTTACCTTGGGTATTGGTGATGACTGCGCCCTGATCAAACCACCAGAAAATGAAGAAATAGCCATTACCAGCGATATGTTGGTGGAGGGCAGGCACTTTTTTGCTGGCGCCGATGCCGCCCTATTGGCCCGCAAAGCCCTAGCAGTTAACCTTTCAGACCTCGCAGCCATGGGGGCAAGTCCGCTGGGGTTTACTTTGGCAATCGCCCTACCAAAAGTAGATGAAGTCTGGCTAGAAGCTTTCTCTAAAGGGCTTTTTGCCATTGCTAAGGAGTATTCCTGCCCCCTTATCGGCGGCGATACCACTGCAGGCCCCCTAACCATCTCGATCACCGCCTTTGGCAGCATCCCTGCCGGCAATGCTATTCGCAGATCTGGAGCAAAGACGGGTGATGACGTTTGGGTCTCGGGTTCGGTTGGAGATGCCAGACTTACTCTTGCTGCACTGCGTCATGAAATAAATCTATCTAGCGAAGATTTACAACGAATCGAAAACCATATGCATCAACCAAAGCCGCGCATTGAATTAGGCATTCAATTAAGAAATGTGGCGAGCGCAGCTTTAGATATCTCTGATGGCTTGTTAGGTGATTTACGCCATATCTTGAAGCAATCGCAAGTGGATGCGCAAATTCATCTGGGCCAACTACCAAAATCGAACATCTTGAAAAAACAAGAATCTTCTATTCAAAATTTATTTGCTGCATGTGGTGGTGATGATTATGAGCTTTGCTTTACTGCACCATCAAGCCAGCAGAAAAAAATACAGGAGATTGGTAAGTCACTTCACTTGCCACTAACACTGATTGGAAAAATACTTCCGAAAAAAGATGATCAGGCAAGAGTATATTTACTAGATGCATCAGGAGCTCTCCTGAGTGATTCACAAGCAGCTCCTTTCCTCAACTCATTTGACCACTTCGCACGATGACCAATGTTGAGCATTCCGCAGAAGTGATACCAAACTTCAAATGGGTTTTTCAAACTGCCAGTCGCACTATTGCCTTTGGCTTTGGTAGCGGATTAAGCCCTGTAGCTCCAGGCACTGCCGGCACGCTCTGGGCCTGGGCTGCATTTCTAATAGGTGAATACTTTTTCAGTACGGCAGACTTTCTCTGGATCATTGGTGGCGGCATTTTGCTCGGCTGCTGGATCTGCGGCCATGTCAGCGAAGAGCTTGGTAAAAAAGATTTTGGCGGTATTGTTTGGGATGAGATCGTCGCGTTCTGGCTGGTGCTTATCTTCATCATGCCAGCTAATGCTTGGATGCAGTTTATTGCTTTTGCGCTATTCCGATTTTTTGATGCCATCAAACCAGGACCTATTGGCATGATTGATCGTCACTTTAAAAATACAGCAAGTAATAGCACTCAGCGATCAAGCTTCTTGCAAATCATTTGGCGAGGGTTTGGAATTGTGGTGGATGATCTTGCTGCTGCATTTTGTACACTGCTCGCAGTAGCCTTGATACAGTTTCTCACTAGATAATGAACTCAATTGATCTCACCAAAACATTAGCCGAGATTTTGCTTTCTAGAAATTGGATGGTGTCGCTCGCAGAATCTTGTACTGGTGGTCTTGTATCTGCCACCCTGACTGAACTTGCAGGCTCAAGCGAGTGGTTTGAACGTGGCTATATCACTTACAGCAATGAAGCAAAAACGGAGTGCCTGGCGGTCCCAGCTCAGCTAATTGAGTCCTATGGGGCTGTCAGCGAGCCAGTGGCTAAGGCCATGGCCGAAGGTGCGCGGATCAATTCAGGAAGTGATGTAGCTATTTCTGTCACTGGGATTGCCGGCCCGTCAGGCGGGACCGCTGAGAAGCCCGTAGGCACAGTCTGTTTTGGCTGGGCGACTGAAAATCAAACCCTCACTAAAACCATGCATTTTGACGGTGATCGTCAAGCAGTAAGGCAGCAAGCAACCGAATTTGCACTGACTGAGTTAATCGCACTACTCAGAAGTTAAGCGCAAATACAGACTGCTAATTACTTCATCCAGCCTTTGCTGTGGAAATACCAGAGTGGAATGATTGCTGAAATTACCATTGCAACAATCGCCATTGGATAACCCCAAGTCGCATCTAACTCAGGCATGTGCTTGTAGTTCATACCCCAAATACTGGCAAGCAAGGTTGGTGGCATTAAGGCTACCGATACCACCGAGAAGATCTTGATGATCTTGGATTGGTTCAAGTTAATAAAACCTACGGTAGCATCCATCAAGAAGTTAATCTTATCGAATAAGAAAGCAGTATGGTTTTCCAGAGAGTCGATATCGCGCAAAATTTGACGCGCTTCCTCCTGCTGCTCATCAGAAAGTAACTTGCTGCGCATAAGGAAGGACAAGGCTCTGCGGGTATCCATCACGTTACGACGAATGCGTCCGTTGGTATCTTCCTCTTTGGCAATGGTTTCGAGGACTTGCTCGGCATCCGCATCATTAATATCATCTTGCAAGACTCGTTTACCAGCTTGCTCCAGGTTTTCATAAACCTCTTCCAAGGCATCAGCAGAATACTCAGCATCGGTTGAATACAAATCTAGCAACACATCTTTTGCATTGCTCACTGAACCAGGACGCAAACGGGCACGCAAGCGAACTAAACGGAACACTGGCAAATCTTCGTCATGAATTGAGAACAGCACTTGCTTGGTCAGAACAAACGCTACTCTAACGTTGCGAGAGGTTTCTTCTTCATCCAATAAGAAATCAGTACGGATGTGGAGGTGGCCATCATCTGCTTCAAAATAACGCGCAGACGCTTCTAAGTCACCCAAGTCATCCAACTCAGGCAAAAGTACGCCAAATGCCTCTTTAATCCAAATTAATTCCTCTTCTTCTGGATCAACCACGTCAATCCAGATAGGATTGGCATATTGCAATAATTCATTGCGATCTTCGACTTGCTCTTGGGAGAGGCGGCCATTTTGCAGGACGAACAAGTTGATCATGGTGAACTCCTAAGGAATGTGCGCTAGTTTATCCTATCGAACATGACAGTTTCACTAAAATAAGCCAAATCCAATGAACTCTCGCTTAAATACCTTTAACCAGCAACTCCAATCCGCATGGGCTTCCCAAGGCAGCATGCTGTGTGTTGGTTTTGACCCGGATCCAAAGCGCTTGCCCCTCCCCATACAAGGGAATGCCGAGGGCATCTATGAGTTCTGCCGAGAAATCGCAGATGCGACCGCGGATTTGGTCTGCGCCTTCAAACCTCAATTTGCTTACTTTGCCTCCCAAAGAGCAGAGGCTCAACTAGAAAAACTAATCAAGCACCTCAAAGATAAATACCCCCACATCCCAGTCATCCTGGATTCCAAACGTGGAGATATCGGCAGCACTGCTGACCATTACGCTCTGGAGGCCTTTGATCGATACGGCGCTGATGCTGTAACCGTGAACCCATACATGGGCTTTGACACGATCGAGCCCTACCTAAAGCACGCAGGCAAAGGAGTTATTGTCCTCTGCCGCACATCCAACCCTGGCGGGTCAGATTTGCAGTTCCTGAATGTGGCACCCAATGGCGAGCCTCTTTATCTGCATGTGGCTAAGCTGGCTGCACAACAGTGGAATAGTTCTGATCAGATCAGCCTGGTAGTCGGCGCTACTTTCCCAGAAGAAATTGCCAAGGTACGCGCCATTGTTGGTGATATGCCCTTATTGATTCCAGGGATAGGTGCTCAAGGTGGTGATATTGATGCCACTGTCAGCGCGGGAAAAATAACCGGCAAACCAGGAGCAGGGATGATCATCAATTCTTCCCGAGCGATTCTGTATGCCAGCTCAGGCGCTGATTTTGCTGAAGCGGCTAGAGTCGTTGCCATGAGTACTCGGGATGCACTTCGAGCAGCTGCAAACAAATAGTTAAATAAAACAAGAAATTATTTACCCGCACCGCTCTTTGGATAAGGCGCCAAGGCAACTCTATCCATATTTTCTAAGACAAATTCTTGGCGAGCGGAATAATTAATACTTCCTCGACGGCAATACTGCTGCTTGTCAAAACACTTTGGCGCTGGCAGCGCTGAAGCTAGAGCAGCAGCTTGGTCCCGATCTAGGGCTGCTGGACTTGTAGCAAAATAATGCTGAGAGGCGGCACCAACTCCAAAAATGCCTTCACCCCACTCTACCGAATTGAGATAAATCTCAAACAATCTCTGCTTAGAAAGTATTAATTCCAAAAGCCCGGTAATGATGAGCTCCTGGCCCTTGCGCAAATAATGTTGCTCTGAACAAAGAAATAAATTTTTTGCTAATTGCTGGGTAATAGTAGATCCACCCCGTAACGCTATTTTGGATTTATTGCCTGTTTGGGTTTTTTGCTGATTCTGCTGTTGATTTTTCTGCCAGGCTTTTTGCATATCCTCAACTCGCACACCCTTGTGTTGAAAGAAGATATCGTCTTCACTGACTAAAACAGCGCGCTTGAGATTGTTCGAGATCTTGTCATAAGGCACCCAATGAGATTGCACTGGACAGGTCCAATGCCAAGTACATAAGCGCCAACGCTCAGCCCTCTGAAACGCAGTGCTACTGGGATCTAAGCTCATCCATAAAGCAATTTGCAGAGCAAAAAAGATTTGCATGGCAATAAACCCTGCGAGCAAACACTTCACTGGATATAGAAGCCAGCGCATCAGGGCAAATTAACTGCGTAACTCTGCTAAGACTGCGCGGGGGTAAATTGCACTCGCTAATTGCGCACCCCGCCATAGCAAGAATGCATCAGCCGCTTGCTCAACCAACATTCCAAGGCCATCACTTACGCGAGCACCTCGTTGTAAGGCCTGCTGCATGAAGGCAGTAGTTTTACCGTAGACCATGTCATAAGCGAAAGAGCTGGGCACAAAAATATTAGCTACCGCTTCGGGCGTCAATGGAGACTCGTCGGTTAAACCAGCAGCAGTAGCGTTAATGACCAAATCAAATGGATGCTGAGTTTTTGCAACATCCTCCAAATCAGCCAAAGTACGCGACTCCAGCGCTACCTCCTTAGAGCCGGCTAAATCTGCAAATAGCTTAACCAACTCATCCGCTTTTGCGCTGGAACGATTGGCAATGATGAGGGACTTAGGAGATTGCTCAAGCAAAGGACCTATTACACCCCGTGCAGCCCCACCAGCACCGATCAATAAAATACGAGCACTATGCAGTGCAATACCTTGAGCCAGTAAATCGCGCACTAGACCAGCACCGTCGGTATTGTCACCAAAAATTTTGCCTTCCGTCTTCCACAAAGTGTTAACGGCACCCGCCAATTGAGCACGCGGTGTTAATACATCAGCCAAATTTTGAGCATCTAACTTGAAAGGTACCGTTACATTCATGCCTTTGCCGCCTGCAGTAAAAAATGCTTTAGCTGCTTGAGCAAATGAACCTATTTCAGGCTGAAGACGGCCATAGTGCATCCGTTGCTTTGCTTGCTCTGCAAACCGTTGATGAATTGAGGGAGACTTGCTGTGAGAAATCGGATTACCCGCAACCGCATAGACATCCACGCCAGCAAAAAGGCTTGGATCGGTGTGTAGGGAGGCGGTATCAGTAGAGCTCATGATGACTACAGAATAAGCGAATTTGCAAATTGAGTTAGTAAACTTTTTAAATAATATTAATGGCGTAGCTCTAGGCGATCCACGCCATCGCGCGTGAACTCAAAAGTAGAGATCCAATCTAAGACATCGATTTGATTACGCATTTCTGAAGGAAAAGGACCAAATGGCGCAGAGGCTCTCACAATTGCCAGCGCTTGGCGGTCTAGCTCGGGATTGCCAGAACTACGGCCAATCGAGAGCCCATCCTTGCCTTGAGCATTTGTAGTGATTCTGCCTTGGTTATCAACGCTGACAACAATCACTAGACTACCGTACAAAGGGCGTCCATTCGCCCTTGGGAAAAAAGCACTACCGTAAGCCTCAATCTTCTGACGCATCGCATCGTAATAATGCGCAAACGTGACTGCCTTGGTATTAGCTCCAGTCAATACCTTACGTCTAGGCTCTTTACCATCAGCTTGTAAGCGTTTAGCTAACTCAGCCTCTAAAGAATTTAATTGGGGAGTAATTTTTTGCTCGTCGCCACTCTTGCGACCACCTGAACGACTGCGCTGCTCATCTAGCTTAGCGAGCATTTGTTTTTGCTGTTTTTCTAAAACCTCAAGCCTAGCCTCAGCACCCAATCTGGCACGGTGCATTGCTGTGGCATCTTGAGTTTCTGTTTTACCGCCACCCTGCAAATCAGCCTGCGCCAACTTATTTGCTTTTTGAGGTGGCGTTTTATTGCTGGCGTTTACTAAAACCACGCTCAATGGCGTATTTAGTCTGCGGTTCTGAATCTCTCCAACACCCCAACGGAAAGATAAGAAAACAATGTGGATCAGTATTGAAGCGCACAAGGCAAATCGAAAAGGGTGACGATTCCAAGCGCCTCGCAGATAATGCAAAGCCTTACCAAGCCTCTCAGGACATGGAAACTCTAACGATTTAATCTGGGCCAGCATCTTCTTCAGGGTTATCCGAAACTACTTGCTCTGGAGTCTGCTCGGCAACCTGATCGGCCGAAGGCTTTTCGGGGGATTCAATTTTTGCCTCGATCTCCAACACACGAACGCCAGCACTTAGCTGCAGAAAATCTACATCTGCGATCACCACTTCCGCACGGGTCATGCGCGGATGGGTTGCCAATTCAGGGATAGGTAGATGTAGAGGTACTAACTCCACTCTGGACATACCCTCTTTTAAATGGCGCACATGCACTGTTTTCGAATCACCGTCTTGAGTGATCCAACGTAAACACCAATACTTTTCCAAGCGATCTTGGAACTCGCCATAAGCTTGATAGCAAGATTCAAAGTCAGCAGCCATACCCATCAAGGTAGCGTCTCTCGGCGGGAATGGGGCAACCATCTTGGCAGTAACACCATGCTTTGCTAGCGCAATTAATTGCCACTGATTCACCAAATCAGAATATCGACGTAAAGGAGATGTACACCAGGCGTAATAGTCCAAGCCAAGACCCTCATGAGGTCCAGGGGTTGTTTGCATCCGAGTACGCAATGGACCCCAACCCTTTTGAGTTCTGAATAATCCAGGAAGACCATGATCTGCTAGAAGCTGTCCTGAGGCGCTATTACAGAAAATCATCCACTCCGCAACAATCGTATCCAAAATAGAACCGCGTTGACGTGGCACGATTTCTACGCGCTGAACCCCATCAACATCTTGAATCTGAAAATGAAAGTCTCTTGCCAGGGCATTTGGATCTATGACACCTAACTGCTCAGCACGCAAACCATTTGCTAGACGCTTCTCTTGACGCCCTGCATGCAGATGTTTAGCAGCTTGCCATAGAGTCGCCAGCTCTTTGCGATAGGGGTAGTTAGAACCCTCATCCAGCAGACTCTCTTCACTCACGAGATGCTCAATATTTTCCAGGCGCAAATTGGCAGCCATCGGCACCATCTCAGCACGCATCTGCAAGCTCGCTCGATTGGCAATGCCCTCAGCATCAATATCCACATAGATTGATAAGGCTGGTCTAGGCATACCCTCATCTAATGAAAATTGCTCAATTACTGAATCGGGCAGCATTGTAATTTTGTCACCCGGAAAGTACACCGTGGACATGCGATTGCGAGCGACTAGATCTAGTGGATCATCTTTTGTAATGGCCAATCCAGGAGCAGCGATGTGAATACCTACTCGATGCCCGCCCTCGATTACCGTAACGGATAGAGCATCATCAATCTCTGTAGTGCCCGAATCATCAATGGAGAATGCTTGTACCTGAGCAAGCGGCAGCTCAGCAATAGCAGCTGCATATGCTGCTTGATCAACTCCGATAGCAAGGTTGTGATCCGCTCCATTCGGAAAATGCGCCTTCAGGAACAAGCCCTGGTGATACGCCAAAGGAGAGTCGATTGCACCACAACGAATCATCAGCTGCGCCGGAGACTCCCCGGTTTCAGTGCAGGCTGCGATCAATGCCTTATAGGCAGAGGTATTTTTATCGGGCGAGAAAAGTAATTGCTTGGCTGAAGACTTCAGTGCCTCAGGGAAAGTACCAGCAACCAACTCTTGCTGCCAAATGGATTGCTGTTCGAGCTCTTTTTGTTTGCGATCTAATGCAGCCAAACCAGCCTGTAACTGCTCTAGTGGAGCCCTCTGAAACCGTCCGCGCCCCTTGCGACGGAAAAATACTGGCGCCCCTTGCAAGGCAATAGCCAGCGCAACTTGTTGTGGAATGCTCGCTTGTGAGCCAAAGTACTCATGCGCTACATCAACCAAGCCAAACTCTTCATCAGGCGCACAGTCCCAAAGGAACTGCAAATCAATATCGGCAGTGAGTGTGCTGGCTTCATCCATAGCCATTTGAGCTTCAGGCTTTTCAAAACGCAGCCACACTTCCTTGGCTTTGAGTTTGATCTTTTTTCCAGAAAGACTAGTTGCTTGCCAAGACTCTGCATCGCCAGCGCCTGAAGCAGACTGGACTGTGGCGATCTTAATATCGCCACCTTCTTCGTATAAAAGATTCATGCTTAGAGCGAGATCCCGCCGCTGGCCTCTAATGCCACTCCATTAACATAGCTTGCCTCATCGCTTGCTAAGAATAAATACACATTTGCCATTTCAGCGGGGGTACCCAGACGACCAAGCCAACTGCGTTTTTCAATGTCTTGCACAATATTTGCTGGCATAGCCATAACCATTTCAGTGGCGATAAAACCAGGGCACACCGCATTGACTCGAATGCCTTTAGGCCCTAATTCACGCGCCCATGTTTTTGTAAAACCAATCACACCAAATTTAGTAGCTGAGTAATTGGTTTGGCCAAAATTACCGTAGAGACCCACAACGCTTGATGCATTGACCACTGCGCCAGAGCCAGCTTCCAGCATGTGCGGCACGATTAACTGAGTGCAATTAAATACACCCTTCAGATTGACATCAATCACGGTATCGAACTGTGCTTCGGTCATCTTAATTAAGCGTGCATCTTGAGTAATGCCTGCGTTATTGATCAAGATATCAATCCGCCCATGCTTTTGCATTACCTGGTCTACAACTGACTGAATGCTAGCGCGATCGGTGACATTCATGACATAGCCTTCGGCATTAGGCGTTTTTTCAGCCGCGCTATTAACGGCCTCCAGGCCAATATCCGTAATGATAACTTTTGCGCCTTCTTCTGCAAAACGCTGAGCAGTAGCAAAACCAATACCCTTTGCCGCGCCGGTAATGATGGCTACTTTGTCTTTTAGTCTATTGCCCATGATTTGCTTTCTATTTTTGCTTTTGTTATCAATTCTTTTTTTACTGCGCCGAAATGGCTTTTAATATTTTCTGGTGTACGCCACCAAACCCGCCGTTGCTCATTACCAAAATGTGATCGCCAGGCTGAGCCTCATGGGCAACCGCCTTCACTAATGCCTCAAGATCATCAAAGGCATGCGCTTTACCCTGTTCTTGCATATTGAGTGGAGATAAGACATCTGCCAAATCCCAGCCCAATGATTCCTTGCCGGCATTAGCGCCATAGGCAAACACTTTGTCAGCAGCCTCTAGACTTCCAGGCAGTTGAGCTTTCATCACACCGAGCTTCATCGTATTTGAACGTGGCTCAAGTACCGCCAAGATACGTGCTTTACCAACACGGCGACGAAGACCATCAACTGTAGTCGTGATCGCGGTTGGATGGTGGGCAAAATCATCATAGATCGTGATGTCATTTGCAACACCAATCGTTTCCAAGCGACGCTTTACATTCTTAAATTCCGCCAATGCGCGTGCACCATCTGCTGGAGGGATACCAATATGATTTGCGCAAGCAATCGCTGCAAGTGCATTGAGTTGATTGTGTCTACCCATCACACCAGAATCAGGCGCCCACTTCACAGTGGCTACCTCTTTACCTGCCTTGCGCACGATGAAACCATCAGCCTCTTGAGCAATTAAAGACCATTCATTTGTGAGTTCTTGCCCGAACCGCTCTACAGGCGCCCAAGCGCCATGCGTGATCACGCTCGCCAATGCAGGCTCCTCACCATTTACAACCAGTAAACCATCGCCAGGAACAGTGCGCACTAAATGATGAAATTGTGTTTCGATTGCCGCAAGATCAGCAAAAATATCGGCGTGATCAAACTCTAAGTTATTCAATAGGGCCGTACGTGGTCGATAGTGAACAAACTTACTACGCTTATCAAAGAAAGCAGTGTCATATTCATCAGCTTCAATAACAAAATATTTACTTTCGCCTAAACGTGCAGACACTGTGAAATTCAGAGGCACACCACCAATGAGATAACCCGGTTTGTAACCGTTGAATTCCAAAATCCAAGTCAACATAGCTGAAGTAGTTGTCTTGCCATGCGTACCCGCTACAGCTAAAACATGTCGCCCATACAAAACTTGTTCGCCCAACCATTGCGGGCCTGAGATATAGGGTAGCCCTTGATTGAGAATTGCTTCCATCAATGGATTACCACGAGAAACCACATTGCCAATCACGAATAAATCAGGCATGGTCTCAAACTGAGATAATTGCTCGGGTGAGAATCCTTCAATTAGTTCGATGCCTTGAGCTTCAAGCTGCGTACTCATTGGGGGATAGACGTTGGCATCGCAACCAGTAACGCGATGCCCAGCCTGCCTCGCGATTGCGGCAATGCCGCCCATGAAAGTACCGCAAATGCCCAAGATATGTATATGCATTAGCGAATTTTAGCGAAGGAGTTGCAATGAACCGTAGACAATTGATCATCATCGTCGCAATTAGTCTTTTGGCACTCCTTGGGGGTGTACTCACCTCCCAGTGGATTTATAAAACTGGCTTGGCCAGCGATCCCGCTGTGAAAGCATTTTTTGCCAATTCTTGGCAAACGCCAGATGGAAAAACAGTTAATCCCCAAGATTGGCAAGGAAAAGTGTTGGTGGTGAACTTTTGGGCCTCCTGGTGCCCACCATGTGTCGAAGAAATGCCTGCTTTAGATAAGCTCCAGCAAGAGTTCTTGCAGAAAAATGTCTTATTTGTCGGTATTGGTATCGATTCGCCCTCTAATATTCGTGAATTTCTCTCAAAAACCCCAGTGAGCTATCCGATTGTGATTGGGGGTCTTGAAGGAAGCAATCTTTCTAAGCAGCTGGGAAATTCCCAAGGCGCCCTTCCTTTCACCATCATCATCAATGCCAAGGGTAAAGCAAGCTATAGCAAATTAGGAAAAATAAGCGAAGATGACATCAGAAGTGAAATTAAATCCGCTTTATAGGTAGTTTTAAGCTATACATGGATTTATCGAACCATTAATTTCTGCCTAAAAATTAAGCATTTATTTTGATATCCGCTCCTTAAAGCGATGAAAATTCCTATTTTTGCAGCGAGTTTTTGGTCTTTTCCTAGCTTTAAAAAGGTATACTCCCCTTCATAAGCAATCGAGCATGAAGTTATTTAGCAATTTAAGCTTAACTGCCTCTAAAAACAGGGATCTATGTCGAAAAAAGCTTCAATTCTCGTAATTCAAGGCCCAAACCTAAATCTATTAGGCACCCGTGAACCCGATGTTTACGGAAAAACTACCCTAGAAGATATCCACCAAAGGCTCGGCGAGCTGGCAAAAGCGCAGTCCGTTGATCTCGATACCTTTCAAAGCAACCATGAAGGTGAGTTAATTGACCGCATTCAAAAGGCTAAACAAGATGGGGTTGATTTCATCATCATCAACCCAGGCGCCTTTACCCACACAAGCGTTGCATTACGCGACGTCTTGGCTGGGGTAGCTATCCCTTTTACCGAAGTCCATTTATCCAATATTCATCAGCGCGAAGAATTCCGTAAACATTCCTATTTGTCCGATATTGCGACTGGGGTGATTTGTGGTCTTGGCGCGATTGGCTATGAATTAGCCCTGCAAGCAGCTATTGCTCGCTTGCAGAAATAAAACTATTTAAAGAATGACAAGAGAGGAAGCACTCGTATGGATCTGAGAAAACTAAAAACCTTGATCGACCTAGTTTCTGAATCAGGAATTTCAGAATTAGAGGTAAATGAAGGCGAAGATCGCGTTCGCATTGTTAACGCAGTTTCTCCCGCACCAGCCGCCCAAATGGTTTACGCTAATCCAGCACCTGCGATGCAAGCCGCACCAGCAGCTAGCGCGCCTGTTGCAACAGCTCCTATCGCTGAAGCATCCGCGGCTGAAACTGGCTCTATTGCACGCTCACCAATGGTTGGCACTTTCTACCGCGCCCCAAATCCAGAGTCTCCGAACTTCGTCAACATTGGCGACACGGTAAAAGTAGGTCAAACACTTTGCATTATTGAGGCAATGAAGTTGCTCAATGAAATCGAATCCGAGCACGCTGGTGTGATCAAAGAAATTCTTTGTGAAAACGGTCAAGGTGTTGAATTTGACCAGCCGCTTTTCATCATTGCTTAATTGACTACCTTTAGTTCAATTCCAATTCACTGTTACTTAACTCAGAGCCGACATGTTCGATAAGATTCTGATTGCCAATCGGGGAGAAATTGCTCTCCGCATCCAACGCGCATGCCGCGAGTTGGGAATTAAAACTGTGGTGGTGTACTCCACAGCAGATAAAGAAGCGAAGTATGTAAAGCTTGCCGATGAAGCGGTTTGTATTGGGCCGGCGCCATCTCCGCTTAGCTATCTGAATATGCCAGCGATTATTTCTGCAGCGGAAGTTACCGACGCAGAAGCAATTCATCCTGGTTATGGCTTCCTTTCTGAGAACGCAGACTTTGCAGAGCGGGTTGAGAAATCTGGCTTTGCCTTTATTGGACCTACAGCTGCGTCTATTCGCCTGATGGGTGACAAGGTTTCTGCAAAACGCGCCATGATTAAAGCTGGTGTTCCTTGCGTACCTGGATCAGAGGGCGCACTTCCTGATAATCCAAAAGAAATTATTGCAACCGCAAAAAAAGTGGGCTATCCAGTAATCATTAAAGCTGCTGGCGGTGGTGGTGGTCGTGGCATGCGAGTAGTTCACACTGAAGCTGCGCTGATCAACGCTGTCAATATGACCCGAGAAGAAGCAGGTCGTGCCTTTGGCAACCCAGAAGTCTATATGGAGAAGTTTTTAGAAAAACCTCGCCACGTTGAGATTCAGATTCTTGCCGACACTCATGGCAATGCGATTTGGTTGGGTGAGCGCGATTGCTCTATGCAGCGTCGCCACCAAAAAGTGATTGAAGAAGCGCCGGCACCAGGCATTGATCGTCGCTTGATCGCCAAAATTGGTGAA
This sequence comes from Polynucleobacter sp. MWH-Adler-W8, assembly GCF_001889925.1. Lineage (NCBI taxonomy): Bacteria > Pseudomonadati > Pseudomonadota > Betaproteobacteria > Burkholderiales > Burkholderiaceae > Polynucleobacter > Polynucleobacter sp. MWH-Adler-W8. Next base: position 157,366 of record NZ_LZFI01000005.1, read on the forward strand.
CGTTGCGCAGAAGCCTGTCGCAAGATTGGCTACCGTGGCGCAGGTACCTTTGAGTTTCTCTACGAAGATGGTGAATTCTTCTTCATTGAGATGAATACTCGTGTTCAGGTGGAGCATCCAGTGACTGAAATGATTACTGGTGTAGATATCGTTCAGGAACAAATTCGTATTGCGGCTGGCCTGAAACTCAGCTATCGCCAAAAAGACATTGTTTTCCGTGGTCATGCCATTGAGTGCCGCCTGAATGCTGAAGATCCATTCAAGTTCACCCCGAGCCCAGGCAAAATTGGTTCATTCCACATGCCTGGAGGCCCTGGCATTCGGGTTGATTCGCATGCTTACAGCGGCTATGTAGTGCCATCAAACTATGACTCCATGATTGGTAAATTGATTTCTTACGGTAATACTCGTGAGCAAGCCATTCGCCGCATGCAGATTGCGCTCTCTGAGATGGTAATTGACGGCATTACAACCAACATTCCACTCCACCGTGAGCTCATGCTAGATCCGAACTTCATTGAAGGCGGCACCAGCATTCACTACTTAGAGCATCGCTTAGAAGAGCAAGCTGCGAGTCGCGGCAAATCCTAATGATGAAAGCGCTTCATGTCTTATCGTGAACTGGTATTCACGGTAGCCGCTGAAACCGCCGAGCCTTTGGGTGACGCGCTTTTGGATTTGGGCGCCCTGTCCGTCACTGTTGAAGATGATGCTGCTGGTGGCTATGACGAAAACCCACTTTACGGTGAGCCAGGCCTCTCTCCAGAAGTGCAAGCGTGGGATAGATCAGCAGTAACCGCTCTCTTTAATCCAGAGATTGATGCTTCAGGCAGTGCAGAATTTATTCCCGAACTACTTGCATCCCTTAAAGAGGCGGGCTTTCATCTAGCACCTCCTCAAGAAAAAACAGTCGAAGAACAAGACTGGGTTCGTTTAACCCAAAGTCAATTTGCACCCATTCAGATTGGTGAACGGATTTGGGTAGTGCCATCTTGGCACGATGCACCAACTGATCCCAATGCGATCTGCCTTGCGGTTGATCCAGGTCTCGCATTTGGTACTGGCAGCCACCCAACCACGCATTTATGCCTTCTTTGGCTTGAACAACAAAGTCATTTGCAAAATCAAAGTCTCTTGGATTACGGTTGTGGCTCAGGCATATTGGCAATTGCCGCCGCAAAGCTGGGCTGTAAACCAGTGATCGGTACCGATATTGATCCGCAAGCGATGGTTGCTGCTCGTAGTAATGCAGAAATCAATAACACCATCATTCGCTTTGTCTTGCCAAACGAAGGCGCACTCGAACTGGCCGCCGAAACCAAATACGACATTGTGATGGCCAATATTTTGGCAAATCCACTACAAGTTCTTGCGCCAGCCTTAGTCAACAAGATGAAGGTAGGCGGACGCATTGTTTTATCTGGTGTACTTGCCCGCCAAGCAGAAGAAGTGATTACTACTTATAGCCAATGGCTCAAGCTCTCTGTTTGGAAAGAGAGTGAGGGCTGGGTTTGCTTGCACGGCACCTTAAACAAGGACAAGCAAAGCAATTCTGAATCTACTTTTGCTGCACCTGCTCAAAAAAAAAGTCTTAAGTTAGTCCTTTTAGCTGCTTTATTTTTGCTACTCCTTATTTTTGGAGAGCATCTCTCCAGAAATTCATTGCTTCCCGCATTAGCACCACGCATTGATGGGACATCAAATTCCATTTCCGTTAGTGCGTTTCATGTTTTACAACATATCGATGCAAAACTTTGTCGTGCACTAGGATGTCTAGATCGCACTGTGAGCGATTTTTCTGCATGGAAAATAACTTCAGCCGCACTTGCGCCAGAAAACGCGCGAGAAGGCCTTAAAAACCCTGCAAATCAATCTCTGCTGCAAGTGGAGATACAGAATCGTCTAGCTATTGCCGTTTTAGCGCCGAATTTAGAAATTTCTTTAACTGATGCAGAAGAATCTGAAATCAAATCACTGCAATTCACTCCACAAGAGTGGCTACCGAAAGCTTGGCAAGAATCTCATCCTGATTTTTTAAAAAAGGGGATCCCTTCTGGCGAAATGCTGCAGCTTGAGCTGCTTATTTCTCTTCCACTGAATGCTGCGGGCTATCGTGTGCGAGTACTCTACCCCTAAATTAATTCATAAACACTACATTTACACCCAATTTTTCTAAAGAAAGTAATTTATGGCTAGCTTGATATGTGGCTCCATTGCCTACGACACCATCATGAACTTTGAAGGTAAATTTGCCGATCAAATCCTGCCTGAGCAGATTCATATTCTGAATGTAGCCTTCTTGGTACCAACTATGCGCCGTGAATTTGGCGGTTGCGCTGGCAATATTGCCTACAACCTCAATCTTTTGGGCGGCGATCCAATCATCATGGCTACAGTGGGTGGTGATGCCACGCCCTACATGAGTCGCCTTGAGCAACTCAAAATTGATGCAAGCCATATTCGCCAGATCGATCAAGCGTTTACCGCACAAGCCATGATCACTACCGATCAAGCAAACAACCAAATCACCGCCTTTCATCCAGGCGCCATGGGTGAATCCCATCTGAACCAAGTCTCGGCAGTTGTGGCTGAGCGTAGCAAGAACGCTAAGGGTCCAGCGAAATTAGGAATCGTTGCACCCGATGGTCGCCAAGGAATGTGGGAGCACTGCCATCAACTAGCCGATGCCAATATTCCCTTTATCTTTGATCCAGGCCAAGGTTTACCAATGTTTAATGGCCCCGAGCTTCTGGAATTGGTCGATATCGCCAGCTACTTGGCAGTAAATGACTACGAGGGAGAAATGCTTTCTCAAAGAACGGGCTTGAGCTTGGCCAAAGTGGCTGAGCGAGTTAAGGCGCTGATCGTTACTAAAGGCGCTGAGGGGGCTGATATTTATGTTGATGGCAAGGTGATCGCTATTCCATCGGTGCCGGCTGGAAAAGTAGTCGACCCAACAGGTTGCGGGGATGCCTTCCGAGGTGGATTGCTGTTTGGTCTAGAAAATGGCATGGACTGGGACACCACTGGCCGCCTCGCTAGTCTCATGGGCTCAATCAAGATTACCCATCAAGGGCCACAAAATCACCAACTCAGCAAAGATCAGATCGCAGAGCAATTTAAAGCAGCATTCGGCTTTAGTTTCTAAGTAAAAACAGCCTAGGGCGCCTAGGTTTACTAATTTCTCAATCTGGAAATAAAAAAAGGGGTCTCGTGAGAGACCCCTTCTAGTAACACCCGTCCGATTAAGGACGTGTGCCAGTTGGGAAGGGCCAAGCGGCGGCAGGATTCAACGCACTAGTCGCTGGTGCAGCTTTCTTAGCCGCGGGCTTTTTTACAGCGGAGCCCGCTTTCTTCGCAGCAGGCTTACTTACTTTTTTTTTGCTACGCGCTTCTTTGCAACTTTTTTAGCTACTTTTTTAGCAGCTGGCTTTTTAGCAGCAGCTTTTTTAGCAGCAGGACGCTTCTTAGCTACTTTTTTAGCAGCTGGCTTTTTAGCAGCAGCTTTTTTAGCAGCAGGCTTCTTTTTAGCTACTTTTTTAGCAGCAGGCTTCTTAGCAGCTACTTTTTTCTTAGCAGCTGGTTTCTTTGCAGCAGGTTTTTTCTTGGCGATTGCCATATTAATACTCCTTCACGTGAGGATTAGTACAAACTACATTAAGAAGACCCGACCATCTAATTCCGCCTGGTTTTGCAACCTTTTGGAGCTGACGAGCGAGCCATTCATCGGCGCGCGGCTTGATGCTAGGTGCTGCACGCTAATGAATCCTGGAAAAAAAGCCGTGGTCCCAAAGGACAACGGCTTCTTAAATGTGCTGGAAAAAATGGAGAGAATAGCCCAGGCACCCTTGAGCAAGGGTTTTCGGATTTGAGTCTGTTTTTGCTGACTTCTTAAACTATCCAACCGTCTAATCTCCAATTTAGCCGGCTATGCGCTTACTTACTGCTTACTACTCCCAACTTAGCGCACCGCCAGTTTGATACTCAATAACGCGTGTCTCAAAAAAGTTTCTTTCTTTCTTAAGATCAATCATTTCTGACATCCATGGAAATGGATTCTCTTCATTTGGGAACATCGCGTCAAGTCCTATTTGCAAACATCTGCGATTACAGATGTATCTTAGATACCCTTTGAACATCGGAGCGTTCAATCCAAGTACTCCGCGAGGCATCGTATCTTCGGCATAACGGTACTCTAATTCGACCGCTTTTTCGAAGATGGATTTGATCTCGTCTTTGAACGCGGAAGTCCATAACTGCGGGTTCTCCAGCTTGATTTGGTTAATCAAATCGATACCAAAATTGCAGTGCATAGACTCATCACGAAGGATGTATTGATACTGCTCAGCAGCACCCGTCATTTTGTTTTGACGACCCATTGCAAGTATTTGCGTAAAACCAACATAAAAGAACAAACCTTCCATCACGCAAGCAAAAACGATGAGCGAACGAAGCAACTTTTGATCGTTTTCTAATGTGCCAGTCTGAAAATTTGGGTCAGTTAATACGTCAATAAACGGAATTAAGAACTGATCTTTGGCGCGAATCGATTCAATTTCGTTATACGCATTGAAGATTTCAGCCTGATCTAAGCCCAAAGATTCCACAATATATTGGTAAGCGTGGGTATGAATTGCCTCCTCGAAAGCCTGGCGCAATAGGTATTGGCGGCATTCTGGGGCAGTAATGTGGCGATAAGTACCCAAAACAATGTTGTTTGCCGCCAAAGAATCGGCTGTTGTGAAGAAACCGAGGTTGCGCTTAATAATGCGACGCTCATCTTCTGTCAGGCCATTTGGATCTTTCCAAAGCGCGATATCGCGGTTCATATTGATCTCTTGTGGCATCCAGTGGTTTGCACAGCCAGCTAAATACTTTTCCCAAGCCCATTTATATTTAAATGGAACCAACTGATTAACGTCAGTCTTGGCATTAATGACGCGCTTATCAGCGGCATTGACACGCAAGGCAGCGCCACCAGCCGCAGCAGCTTGCACTGGGGCAGCAGAAACAACTTGAGGGGCTACCTGAGCAATCTGATCTACCTGTAGGCGTTGTGGCTCCGCTGCAACCGGCTGCGGTGCAAGACTAGCTTTCGCTAGTGCTGGAGCGACTTCTTCTTCCCAATTCAACATAACTTTCTCCTAATTCTTCTATTCCGACCAATAAGCAAATCGCTTATTGACATGCTTCACATTCTTCGAAACCAGCATCGCCTGGGCGCATTGTGCAAACTGGGCCATCAGCTTCTTGTGCAGCTGCTGCATCCGTACCATTTACGCCACCACCGCTAGAAACAGAGTTCAACTGACCACTAGCAACGGTTGATTTTTCAACGTGAGTTGCAGCCATTGTGCGGAGGTAATAAGTGGTTTTCAAGCCACGCAACCAAGCCAACTTATAGGTGTCATCCAATTTCTTACCGGAAGCGCCACCCATGTAGATGTTGAGTGATTGAGCTTGGTCGATCCATTTCTGACGACGTGAAGCAGCTTCAACCAACCAACTTGGCTCCACTTCGAAAGCAGTTGCATACAAATCACGCAAATCTTGTGGAATGCGGTCGATTTTGGATAAGGTGCCGTCAAAGTACTTCAAGTCAGCAATCATCACTTCATCCCAAAGACCACGATCTTTCAAATCGCGCACCAAGTACTCGTTTACCACTGTGAATTCGCCTGAAAGGTTGGATTTCACAAACAAGTTCTGGAATGTAGGCTCGATGCAAGCTGAAACACCAATAATATTTGAAATCGTAGCTGTTGGCGCAATTGCCACGCAATTGGAGTTGCGCATACCGTGTTGCTTGATACGTGCACGTAAACCACTCCAATCCATAGTAGAGGAGTTATCCACCTCTACATAACCACCGCGCTCGGCCGCCAACATGGCTACTGAATCCTGCGGGAGAATGCCGCGATCCCATAAGGAACCTTTGTAGGTGCTGTAAACGCCGCGCTCTTCAGCCAATTCATTGGATGCTTGGTATGCGTAGTAGCAAACTGCTTCCATTGAAGAGTCAGCAAACTTCACAGCCTCATCGCTAGCATAAGGAATACGCTGCATATGCAAGCAATCCTGGAAGCCCATGATGCCCATACCCACTGGACGGTGCTTCAAGTTGGAGTTACGCGCTTTAGCTACTGCATAGTAGTTGATATCAATCACGTTATCCAACATACGCATTGCAGTACGAACAGTTCTTTGGAGCTTCTCGTGATCCAAAATCATCTTGCCATTGGCATCTGTAGTCATGTGAGCAGTTAAGTTCACAGAGCCCAAGTTACAAACCGCAATCTCAGTCTCGTTTGTATTGAGGGTGATCTCAGTACAGAGGTTAGATGAGTGAACTACACCGACATGCTGCTGTGGGCTACGAATATTGCAAGGATCTTTGAAAGTAATCCATGGGTGACCAGTTTCAAACAACATACCGAGCATCTTGCGCCATAACTGTTGCGCTGGAATACGGCGGAATGGCTTCAATTCACCACGATCCGCTTTTTGCTCATAGGCAACATAAGCCTCTTCAAATGCTCTACCGAATTTGTCATGCAAATCTGGAGTGTTGGATGGCGAGAACAAAGTCCAATCGCCACCTTCCATTACACGCTTCATGAACAAATCAGGAATCCAGTTTGAGGTATTCATATCGTGGGTGCGACGACGGTCGTCACCAGTGTTCTTACGCAACTCCAAGAACTCTTCGATATCTAAGTGCCATGTTTCCAGGTAGGCACAAACTGCGCCCTTACGCTTACCACCTTGGTTCACAGCAACAGCAGTGTCGTTCACTACCTTCAAGAATGGCACAACACCCTGTGATTTACCGTTAGTTCCCTTGATATGGCTTCCCAACGCACGAACGTTAGTCCAGTCATTGCCCAAACCACCAGCAAACTTAGACAACAAAGCATTTTCTTTCAATGCTTCGTAAATTCCATCCAAATCATCATCTACAGTCGTCAAGTAGCAGCTAGAAAGCTGTGGACGAGTAGTTGCTGAGTTGAACAACGTTGGTGTGCTGGACATGAAATCAAATGTAGAGAGGATTTCATAGAACTCGATTGCACGACGTTCGCGATCCATCTCATTCAAAGACAAACCCATTGCGACGCGCATAAAGAAAGCCTGTGGCATTTCAATACGACGCTCTTCAATATGCAAGAAATAGCGGTCATACAAAGTTTGCAAGCCGAGATAGTTAAATTGCAAGTCACGGCTGGCATTCAAGGCTGCAGCCAAGCGTGGCAAGTCAAACTCACGCATGCGTGGGTCCAGCAACTCAGCAGAGATACCTTCATTGATGTACTTCGCAAAGTAAGTGCTGTATTCAGCTTGTGTATCGCCTTGCAATACTTCCTTGCCAAAGATTTCTTTACGAATCACGTGCATCAAGATGCGTGCTGTTACTTGGCTGTATGCCGGATCTTTTTCAATCAAAGTACGGGAAGCCAAAATAGCGGAGTCATACACCTGCGCCATTGGTACGCCGTCGTACAAGTTCTTGATAGTCTCAGTAATGATTGGAGTAGCGTCAATATGAGTACCCAAACCTTCGCAGGCCGCCTCAATCACAGTACGCAAAGCGGCCATATCAAGCCACTTCTCAACACCGTTGTCAGTTACCTTGATGCCAGACTCGCCAGCTTGATTCGCAGTTTGCGCTTCCTGGGAAACTTCTTGCTGAGCAGCACGCTCTTGATTGCGCTTTTCACGATAGAGAACGTAAGCACGAGCAACGTTGTGCTCACCACTACGCATCAAAGCCAATTCAACTTGGTCTTGAATATCTTCGATATGGAAAGTTCCGCCATTTGGGCGACTACGCAACAACGCGCGCACAACAGAGTGGGTCAACTGCTCTACTTGTTCGCGAACACGTGCTGATGCAGCACCTTGTCCACCATTGACCGCTAAAAATGCCTTCGTTACTGCAATCGCAATTTTGGATGGCTCAAATGCTACAACTGAGCCATTACGGCGAATAATTTTGTAATCAGACAATTGGGTTGCCTGCGTGCCACCAACACCACCAGCCACAAAGCTGGCAGAAGGAGCTTGGTTTACCGCCCCTGCAGGACTCATTCCTGGGTTATTCGCTCCAGCTGGTTGGCCTGCTGTCTGTGGATTAGCGTATGTCATGTTGCTCCTGCGTATATATATAGTTATTTGGACAAAATATCGTTAAAAAACAATGGGGTATTGCTGGATTCAAACACTACATCTAGTGTCTTGAAGTGCATTAGGCACTAAGTATAGGGAAATATTTGATAATTGGTAAGCCATTTATGACAAATATTTATTAGTACTTTTACTAAGTTTTCCACTTATTTTGGGGTCATTTTGGTGCGAATTTTTTGGCCCGTTTTAGACAAAGGCTAAAAAAGTAAGCGTACGCTCACATACAAAAGGAAGACTATCGAGGGCTTAGACCAAAAGGCAGTCGTTCAAGAGGAATGCTTGTCTCTTTTTGGAACTTTTTCCAGTCAAAATAAATTCCAGGATCGGTTTTGCGATCAGGCGCAATGTCGCTGTGTCCCGCAAATTGCAAATGAGGATATGTGACTGCCAATTTCGCAATGAGATTTACCAAGACTTGATACTGAGCAACTTCAAATGGCGAATCGCCATCCCCCTCCATCTCAATACCAATCGAAAAGTCATTGCACCTTTCCCTGCCAAAAAATGATGAAACACCAGCGTGCCAAGCCTTGTACTGCGTAGAGACAAACTGAATTAAATCTCCAGAGCGGGCAATCAAAAAATGGCTGGATACCTTTTGATCGGCAATCTCAGCAAAATAAGGATGCTTGTTAGGGTCCAGCTTATTTTGGAAAAAATCAACAATATGCTGACTAGACGATTGATTTCTGAATTCACCTGGCGGAAGACTAATGTGATGAATCACAACTAGATCAAGAATAACATTTTCTGGTCTAAGGTCTTGGTTAGGTGAAATTCTCCATTGCGCATCGCCAACCCAACCATCCGAATCTAGGGCATGAAGATGTGCTTTTGAGCAATAAAAACGGTCTTCACAAGTGAATGCTTCTGACTTAGGTAAGTGCACCTTACAGCACTGACACTGCACCATCACCTCCGGTACAGTCACCTTCTCAGGCTTATTTCTATTGGGTTTAGGGGAGTTTTCTGCGTTGAACTGTGCTTGCTTCTTACCCTTAATCCAAAGATAAAAAAGGCCAGCCCCTGCAAATAATAAAAGCCACTTAAACAATGGTTAAGCTCTCTGCAGAATGACTTCAACTACAAAACGACTGCCGACATATGCAAGCAACAAAGCGGTATAAGCACTTAATACCCATCGAATAGCAGCTCTGCCACGCAGCCCCACTCGCCAACGCGCTATCAAAAGACCGGCAAACAAAAACCAGGAGACCAAAGCAAAAATGGTTTTGTGATCAAACATTAAAGGTTTGCCAAACAGCGTTTGCGAAAAGAGTAGGCCTGAGAAGACCGTCAAACTCAAAAGTGCAAAACCAACATAAAGCAAATTGAACAAAAGACTCTCCATCGTCATGAGCGGAGGTAGATCCTCCAACCAATGAGCAAGGCGGCTATTCGGAATGATTGCCAACTGACGATGCAACGCGCGATCCTGAACGCTCATGAGCATGGCATGCATCGCCGCCAGACTCAGTAAGCCCACTGAAACAGTAGCCACCACGAAGTGCCCCTTAAACCAAGGATCTGAAACCGCTTTAGGTGAAAGTAAGGTTCCTGGAAAAACAGTCGGCAGAAATGCACAAATGAGCGCAAACATTAAGGACATCCAACGTAAGCTTGAGATAGGTAAAAACCAAGATTGAAACCAATAAAAGGCTAGGCCAACCCAAGCAATCAAGGATAAATCTTGTGCAAAACCAAATACAAAGCCTTGGGGAGTGAAAACTGAGTCATGCAATTGCACCCCATGAATCACCAAAATCACAAAAATAGCAGCCTGTACCAGAGCGCTAGAGAGTCCAGACTCCACGCCGCTCTTGGCTTTGAAGCTCAAAACCAGCAAAAGCACTAAATAAAGTGCAGAAGGGAGCCATCCGTAACTTGAGTAACCTAAAATATCCATCTGGAAAGTCTAATCGATAAATGCTAGAAAACCTCACCGACCGCCTATCACGCGTTGTTAAAACAATGCGGGGCCAAGCCCGCCTCACTGAAAACAATACTGCAGAAATGCTGCGGGAAATCCGTTTAGCCCTGCTAGAGGCCGACGTAGCGCTGCCAGTAGTGAAGTCACTACTTGAGCAAATCAAATTTAAAGCCCTTGGCGAGGAAGTGGTTGGAAGCCTCAGCCCTGGACAAGCTTTGGTTGGCGTAGTTCAACGTGAGCTCGCCCAAGTCATGATGGGCGACACCAATCAAAGTGGCGAACTCAATCTCGCTACCCAACCTCCCGCAGTCATCTTGATGGCCGGCTTACAAGGTGCGGGTAAAACGACATCGGTTGGCAAACTCGCCAAGTGGTTGCAAGAAAAAAAGAAAAAGAAGGTTCTGACTGTTTCTTGTGACGTCTATCGTCCAGCTGCGATTGAGCAACTAGAAACTGTTACCAAGCAGGTTGGCGCCGAGTTTTTTCCGAGCGACATTAGTCAAAAACCAAATGACATTGCTGTAGCTGCCCTAGATTGGGCACGCCGCCATTACTTTGATGTAGTGATTGTGGATACTGCAGGACGTCTTGGTATTGATGAAGCGCTCATGCAAGAAATCAAAACTTTGCATGCCAGCCTCAATCCAATCGAAACCTTGTTCGTAGTTGACGCCATGCTTGGTCAAGATGCCGTCAATACCGCTAAAGCCTTCCATGAAGCGCTCCCACTCACCGGCGTGATCCTAACTAAGCTAGATGGTGACTCTCGCGGTGGTGCGGCGCTTTCAGTACGCCAAGTAACCGGTGTTCCACTCAAATTTATCGGTGTCGCCGAGAAGATGGCTGGTCTAGAGGCATTTGATGCTGAACGCATGGCCAATCGCATTCTGGGCATGGGCGATATTCTGGCTCTAGTTGAGCAAGCCCAGCAACACGTTGACGTTGCCAAAGCAGAAAAATTAGCTAGCAAGATTTCTAAAGGTAGTTTTGATCTAGAAGATTTTCGAGATCAACTGATGCAAATGCAAAAGATGGGTGGCATGGCGAGCTTGATGGACAAATTACCCAGCCAAATGGCGCAAGCTGCCTCCAAAGCAAATCTCAGCAATGCAGATAAACAAACTACGCGTATGCGCGGCATTATTGATAGCATGACTCCTCGCGAGCGCAGAAAGCCTGAATTACTTAAAGCCAGTCGTAAGCGTCGCATTGCTGCCGGCTCCGGCGTAGAAGTGCAAGAGGTCAATCGCCTGCTAGCTCAGTTCGAGCAAATGCAAACCATGATGAAGCAATTCAAGGGTGGAAAAATGGCGCGCACCATGGCCACCATGGCTGCAAAAGGAGCCGCCAAGGGTATTGGCGGGCTCTTTAAGAAATAATTAATTAACTAAGCTCTTTGCTGCTTGAACTGCAGCAATCACTTTTGCTTTGATGTCATTTAGTGGGATGTTCTGGGACTCTGCATCAGTCCGGCCCTTAAATTCTACTTGAGAGTCTGCCAAGCCACGATCGCCGATCACCACGCGGAATGGTGCTCCGATCAGTTCCCAATCAGCAAACATCGCGCCTGGGCGCTCATTCCGGTCATCCAGAATCACATCAATTCCAGCCGCTAATAGCTCGTCATGCAACTGATCGCATGCGGCTTTAACTGCTTCTGATTTCTCGTAACCCATTGGGCAAATGACCACCTCGAACGGCGCCATTGAGATTGGCCAGATAATGCCTTTCTCGTCATGACCCTGCTCAATGGCAGCACCAAGCAAACGAGTAACGCCAATCCCGTAACAACCCATCACCATTGGCTGAGCTTTGCCCTGTTGATCTAAGTAAGTGCAACCCATTGCTTCCGAATAACGAGTGCCCAATTGAAATACATGCCCGACTTCAATACCGCGGCAAATATCCACAACCCCTTTGCCATCCGGTGATGGATCGCCCATCACTGCGTTACGAATATCCAGCACCAAAGGCTCAGGCAAATCACGACCCCAGTTCACGCCAGTCAAGTGATGACCAGCATCGTTAGCGCCACAGACAAAGTCAGCCATATTGGCAACGGTGCGATCAGCAACAACAGTCACTTCAGCACTCACCCCAACAGGACCTAAATAACCTGCTGGTGCATTGCAAGCTTGTTTAATTTCTGCTTCAGTAGCAAAGCGTGATTCTGTCATGCCAGGAATCTTGCTCGCCTTCACTTCATTAAGCTCGTGGTCGCCACGCACCAGCAACATAAATAGTTTGGCCGGACCTTTTTCTTGATTAGCAGCAAACAATAATGACTTTACTGTGCTCTCAAGAGGAATATTTAAGAGCTTCGCTACATCTGCGCAATTTGTCTTGTCAGGCGTTGGCACTTTGGCCATCGCAGCAGTTGCAGCGGCACGTGTAGCAATTAAAGCTAAAGACTCAGCCGCCTCTAAATTAGCTGCGTAGTCAGAGCTAGGGCAATACACAATCGCATCTTCACCAGTATCAGCAATCACGTGAAACTCTTGACTACCAGAGCCCCCAATGGCGCCATTGTCTGCGGTTACTGCACGGAACTGCAGACCCATACGCTTAAAGATACGGGTATAAGCATCAAACATGATTTGATAGGATTTCTTGAGACCCTCAACATCACGATCAAATGAGTAAGCATCTTTCATGCTGAATTCGCGACCACGCATGATGCCAAAGCGCGGACGACGCTCATCACGGAACTTAGTCTGTATCTGATAAAAGTTCACTGGCAATTGCTTGTAACTCTTAATCTCATTGCGAGCCAAATCGGTAATCACCTCTTCAGAGGTTGGCTGAATCAAAAAATCACGATCATGGCGATCCTTGATGCGCAGCAACTCCGGACCCATCTTTTCCCAACGACCAGTTTCTTGCCACAATTCAGCAGGCTGAATCATTGGCATGAGTAATTCAATTGCGCCAGCACGATTCATTTCCTCGCGAATGATGTTTTCTACTTTACGGATAACCTTCAAACCTAGCGGCAAATAGTTGTAAATGCCTGCGCTGAGCTTACGAATTAAACCTGCACGCACCATAAGTTTGTGCGAAACCACCTCAGCGTCGGAGGGGGCTTCTTTTAGCGTGGCGAGAAATGATTGTGATGCTTTCATGTATGGATATAATCAAATCGTTGATTTTAAAGGATTTGAGGCACGATCATGCTTGACCGTGAAGGGTATCGCCCGAATGTCGGCATTGTCCTCCTCAACAGCCGTAACGAGGTTTTCTGGGGAAAACGCGTTGGGCAGCATTCGTGGCAGTTCCCGCAGGGCGGGATTCAGCATGGTGAAAGCCCTGAACAGGCTATGTACCGCGAATTGCAAGAGGAGGTTGGCTTACTGCCGGAGCATGTCCAAATTATTGGACGCACCAGGGATTGGCTTCGCTACGACGTCCCTGAGGAATACTTGCGCCGTCAACACGCCACTCGGGTCCATAGGGCAGCATACCGTGGTCAAAAACAAATTTGGTTTCTCTTGCGTCTAGTAGGTTTAGATAGCGATATCCAACTTCGCGCTTCAGAACACCCCGAATTCGATGCTTGGCGCTGGGTCCCCTTCTGGATTCAATTAGATGCCGTCATTGGCTTTAAGCGTGAAGTTTATCAACTCGCGCTTTCAGAATTAGCGCGTTACCTCTCTCGAGGCATGCGCATGCACCAGCTTGCCTGGGGATCTCCTCTTGATTTAATTCAGTCTTTTTACGATAGCTCTCACGAACATCCGAAAGACGACAACCCAAACGATCAATCCACATGACTATTTCTTTGAAGCGCTTTTACCTCTCCTGCTGTACCGCAATCCTCGGCCTTGCATTATCTGCATGCGGAGGGGATGCTCTAATTAGTGGGGAAGATCCTTTTGCACCTATGGTGTTCAAAGAGGGCACTACCGCCATGCCCTTGAATCCGCCAAACCAATCTGCCTTAGTGCCCTTTTACGCCTCTCAGCGCACAATCTTTAAATTTGCAGTGGATACTGACTCGATACTAATTGGCGCAGATGGTGTCACACGATATATTGTTGTTATTAGCAGCCCCAGCGGAAGCCAACAAACGCAATATGAGGGTATTCGCTGCGATTCTTTTCAGTGGCGTCTCTATGGCACTCTAGAGAACGGTATTTGGAAAGAAAATCCTTTGGGTAGCTGGAAAAATATTCAAAGCGATATACCCAATCGCTATCAGGCTTCGTTAGCGCAAGGGGCTTTTTGCAACTTTAGCAATCAAGAAAAGAACATCAAAACCATTTTGCATTCTCTTAATCCGAATGGCTTTATTGGCGGGCAAAAGCCAACCAATTCAAACGGTATTCAATAAAAAGTTGAGATCTACGTACGTGGCGCTTACTTAGTACTCAAGTAGGTGCCTATTTTCTCGCCCGCCATTAAGCGAGTAAGCACATGAGGTTCGCGCCCAGAGGCAATCACGGTAGCTGCGCCGGTTTGTACGGCAATCTTTGCAGCCAACACCTTAGTCAACATACCGCCCTTACTGAGCTCACTAGCGGCACCGCCCGCCATTTTTTCTAAAGCAGGATCTCCCGCAATAGCATCCGCAAGCAAGGTGGCATTTGGATTTTGACGTGGATCTGCAGTAAACAGACCGCCTTGATCAGTCAAAATCACCAAAAGATCTGCATGAATTAAATTGGTTACTAAAGCGGCAAGGCTGTCGTTGTCACCAAACTTAATTTCATCGGTTACTACTGTGTCATTCTCGTTAATGATGGGAACTACGCCCAACTTCAACAAAGTATCGAGGGTGGCTCTAGCATTTGCATTACGTTCAGAGTCGGCCAAGTCTGCGTTGGTTAGCAAGACCTGAGCACTGCGGAGATTGAAACGCGCAAAACAGCTTTCATAAACCTGAACCAAGCCCATTTGACCAACTGCAGCAGCGGCTTGCAGTTGATGAATTTCTTGTGGACGCTTAGTCCAACCCAGACGCTGCATGCCTTCAGCAATAGCACCTGAGCTCACCATCAATACCTCATGACCAGCCTTTAATAGCCCAGCCATTTGCTCAGCCCACATTGCAATCGCAGCATGATCCAAGCCTTCACCATTATTGGTGACTAGGCTAGATCCTACTTTGACAACAATCCGTTGAGTTTTTTTAGCGTTCATGGCAAAAGGCGAATGAAATATTTAATCTGGTTTTTTATCTTCTAGCTGGCCTTGATAACGCGGATCTTGAGCGCGCTCATCCGCATCATCTCGGTCACGACGTACAGAATCCAAATAATCCTGCAAGGAATAGCAAAGCTTATCGCAACCCAAGCCTGTTAAGGCTGAGATCTCGAAGACAGGGCCTTTCCATTTAAAGCGCTTTATAAAGTCAGCAACTACCGTCTTGCGATCTTCTTCTGGAATCATGTCCACTTTATTTAAGACTAGCCAACGTGGCTTCTCAACCAAAGCTTCGTCGTACTTACGCAATTCATTCACAATCGCTACAGCATCTGCTACTGGATCAATATTCGCATCAAATGGAGCAATATCAACCAAATGCAGCAAAACCCCTGTGCGTTGCAAATGGCGCAAGAAGCGATGACCCAGACCAGCGCCTTCAGCCGCACCTTCAATCAAACCAGGAATATCAGCAATTACAAAACTGCGCTCAGCTCCCACACGCACTACACCCAAATTTGGATGCAAAGTGGTAAATGGATAATCCGCAATCTTTGGACGCGCATTCGAAACTGCAGTAATCAAAGTAGATTTACCCGCATTCGGCATACCCAATAAACCAACGTCGGCCAATACTTTTAATTCGAGCTTCAGCTTACGACGTTCACCTTCTTTGCCATTCGTCTTTTGACGTGGCGCTCTATTCGTACTGCTCTTAAAGTGAATATTGCCCCAACCACCAACACCGCCCTGCGCCAAACACAGGCGCTCACCATGAGTAGTTAAGTCAGCAATGGGTTCACCAGTTTCATAGTCGGCAATGATTGTGCCAACTGGCATCCGCAACTCGATATCGTCACCGGCTCGACCATAGCAATCGGCGCCACGACCAGGCTCACCATTTTTTGCAGTGTGTGTTTTTGCGTAGCGGTAATCAATCAGAGTGTTGATATTGCGATCGGCTATTGCCCAGACGCTGCCGCCTTTGCCGCCGTCACCACCATCAGGTCCGCCAAATTCAATGAACTTTTCGCGGCGCATAGAGGCACTCCCGGCACCACCTTGCCCAGCTATCACTTCAATACGTGCTTCGTCTATAAATTTCATGAATAAAAAAGGCCTCGCTTAGCGAGGCCTGTTCCTAAGAGTTAAATTCGGAATAAATCTGAATCAAACGTGTCTCAGTCAGGCTACCTTATGAACGAGGCAAGACTGAAACTTGGGCCTTCTTCAAAGCACCCTTAACGCCGAATTCCACTTGTCCGTCAATCAAGGCAAACAAAGTGTGATCCTTACCAATACCAACGTTAGCACCTGGATGAACACGTGTGCCACGTTGACGAATGATGATGCT
This sequence comes from Polynucleobacter sp. MWH-Adler-W8, assembly GCF_001889925.1. Lineage (NCBI taxonomy): Bacteria > Pseudomonadati > Pseudomonadota > Betaproteobacteria > Burkholderiales > Burkholderiaceae > Polynucleobacter > Polynucleobacter sp. MWH-Adler-W8. Next base: position 173,976 of record NZ_LZFI01000005.1, read on the forward strand.
GCCAGCATTAATATGCTCGCCGCCAAATACCTTAACGCCTAAGCGTTTCGATTCTGAGTCGCGGCCATTTCGTGTTGAGCCGCCGCCTTTTTTCTGTGCCATATCTTTCTCCTACCCTGAATTAGGCTTTAATCGTGTTGATCAAAATTTCAGTGAAATTCTGACGATGGCCTTGGTGCTTTTGATAATGCTTGCGACGGCGCATCTTAAAGATTGTCACTTTATCGTGACGTCCCTGGGAGACGACAGTGGCCATCACAGCTGCACCATTAACCAATGGATCACCTAATTTCAGTGAAGCGCCTTCGCCAACGGCGAGGACTTGGTCAAGAGTGATTTCGCTGCCGATTTCCGCTGGTATCTGTTCTATTTTCAATTTTTCGCCTGCAGCAACTTTATATTGTTTGCCACCGGTTTTTATGACCGCGTACATGGTTTGAAACCTCAATTAATATCTACATTCAAGCTAATCCACCCTGGACCAGCTAAGCCGATTATTATATCTTGCATGACGAGCACTGTCAAAACCAATGACTTAAGCCAAATTCTGGCCCCAATTGCCTTAGATTTCAAGGCCTTAGACGAGGTTATCCGTCAGCGTTTAGCCTCAAAAGTCGCCTTAATTGACCAAATCTCGAGCTATATCATCCAGGCTGGCGGCAAGCGGGTCAGGCCTGCCCTACTGATGTTGGTAGCCAAAGCCTTAGCCAATGGTAAAGAAACACCCCACACCCTAGAAATGTCGGCTGTAGTCGAATTCATCCATACAGCCACCCTGCTTCATGACGATGTGGTGGATGAATCCACTCTCAGAAGAGGTCGTGAGACTGCCAATGCCGCTTTTGGCAATGCGGCCAGCGTTCTAGTGGGCGACTTCTTATATTCCCGAGCCTTCCAAATGATGGTTGGCCCAAATGACCTTCGAGTCATGCAAATTTTGTCAGACGCAACCAACACGATTGCCGAAGGCGAAGTTTTGCAACTTCTCAATATGAATGACCCAGAAGTGGATGAAGCAAGTTATTTGCAGGTCATTCGCTACAAAACAGCCAAGCTTTTTGAGGCCTCTACTGAGCTAGGCGCCATCTTAGCTAATGCCACCGATACACAACGGGAACAAGCCGCTGCATTTGGACGTCACATCGGTACGGCTTTTCAGTTAATGGATGACTTACTGGACTACACCGCTAATGCTGCACAGATGGGAAAAAATGCTGGGGATGATTTACGCGAAGGTAAGCCTACGCTGCCACTGATTTACTTACTAGAGAATGGTAGTAACGAAGAACGTCTTTTGGTACGCGCAGCAATTGAGCAAAACCAAGATTTACCAGATGATGTGTTTGCGCAAATCCTTGCCGCCGTCCAAAATTCTGGCGCTCTAGATTACACCCAAGCTGCAGCAAAACGTGAAGCAGATCTCGCTTTGGCCTGCCTAAAAGACTTCCCGTCAAACGAAGCCAGTGCTGCATTAGAAGCTCTGTGTGCCTACTCTCTTACGAGACAAACTTAAGTTCCCAAAGTATTCAATCTGAGTTCACGCGCAGTCATTCGCACCTGTTCCGCCTCTTCACGCAAACGTGCAATTTCTTGCGGTGATAACTGCTCTAGATTGGAATAATCCAATTTCCACGATGGATCTTCCGACCATACCAATGGTGATTGAACCGTTGTGCGGGCTGCAGGAGCTGACTCTAAAAGCCGCAAGGCCAACTCAAAATTTAAATCTTGTGAAGAAACGTCATTTGGTTTTGCGGCGGCATTACCCAAGGGAAAATCACTAAATAAGAACCGCGGCACTCCGCAATACTCAACGATATCTTTAGCGGCGCCCATCACGACTGTTGAAATTCCTGCAGTCTCTAAATAACGCGCTAATAAACTTTGGCTCTGATGACATATTGGACAATTCGGAATTAATACCGCCACATCCACACCATCAGCTTTCAGCATTTCTAAAATGCGAGGAGCATCAACCTCTAGTGTGTGGCGCTGACTCCGATTGGTCGGTAAACCATAGAAGTTTTCTGAAACCGCACCTATCCTTCCAGCTGTAAGCGCTCGTTTAGCAGCGTCCAGTGGGAACCAGCAATTACCGTCTTCCATATTGGCATTCTTGCGATCAACCCCCACATGGGCAATTCGTAAATCGATACTTCCTTCGCTCGACTGTTGATAGGGCTGATAAAACTTGGCTGCAGCATTGTAAGGAGCGCCCTGGCCTTGAGGTCCTTTACTGGGGTCATGAGGAACGGCGGTAGTAATGAGACCCAAGACAGATTGTGCAAGTGGCTTTTTCAGCGGAGTAAATGGCACATCAACGTAGTGAGCCCATACATAAGGATGCTCATAACCCAAACCCAAGTAGTAACTGCGGGTTCGATCTATATAGCGAATCGGCTGATCCTGTTCTGGTGCAAATATGAGCTCAGAAGCCTTAGACATCAATTCATCCCTGTAAGATATTGCATATCAAATATTTAACATCATAGGAACTCATTATGGCTCAGTGGCTTAGATTTCAGCATCAAGGAAAAGGTGGTTTAGGGCAAGTAGAGGGCGACCAAATTGCAGTGTATGAAGGTGATTTATTTAAAGCTCCTAAGCCCACTGGTGAATCGCTCAATCTTGCTGATGTAACGATTGACATCCCATGCACCCCTTCTAAGATGGTTGCCATGGTCGATAACTTCCATGCACTAGTAACGAAGCTTGAGCATGCCGTACCTACAGAGCCTTTGTACTTTCTCAAAGGTAACAACTCCTTCTTGGCAGCCAACCAAGTGATTCGAACTCCCAAGTCCTATTCCGGAAAAGTCGTTTATGAAGGGGAGCTTGGTATTGTGATCGGCAAACGCTGTCATGAAGTAGATGAGGCGGAAGCAGCTAAAGCCATCTTTGGCTACACCTGCATCAACGATGTCACCGCCATTGAAATCCTGAACCGCGACCCTGGTTATGCACAGTGGACTCGCTCTAAGAGCTTTAATACCTTTGGCGTATTCGGCCCTTACATCACTACCGATGTAGATCCGAGTAAGCTAACGATCAAAACCATTCTCAATGATCAAGAGCGTCAAAACTATCCGATTGCGGATATGATTTTCGCGCCCGAAAAATTAGTGAGTCTGATTTCCCATGATGTACCGCTTGAAGCTGGAGACATCATTGCCTGTGGCACTTCCGTTGGCGTTGGTTCCATGAAGCCTGGCAGCAATGTCAGCATCATTATTGATGGCGTTGGCCAACTAGATAATCGCTTCGAGTAATACTTCGAATAACTTCTAGCGCTAAAACAAAAACCCTTGCTATGTTCAGTAGCAAGGGTTTTTTATATGGAGAAACTTTACTTTTTTAGTAGCCCGATACCGATGGCAATGCCAAACTTCCCTTAGAAGCCTGAACGTTTTCATCCAAGTACTTAGTCAAAGCAAATACAGTATTTAAGCAAGGTGTTGGGGTTTGGGTGATCTTGCCTAACTCAATCACCGACCCTAACAAAGCATCAATCTCCAAGCTACGGCCCGCTTCCAAGTCTTGCAACATCGAGGTTTTGTGCTTACCCACTTTTTCAGCGCCAGCGATACGACGCTCGATATCTACACGGAAAGTCACGCCCAACTTCTCGGCAATCGTCTGCGCTTCGGCCATCATGTTGCGAGCCAACTCTTTGGTCAATGGGTATTGGCAGATGCCTTCCAAGGTTCCATGCGTCAGAGAGCTAATTGGATTGAAAGTCATATTGCCCCAAAGCTTGAGCCAGATCTCCGAACGAATGTCATCCAAAATTGGAGACTTAAATCCAGCTGAGCCCATCATCTCCGATATCTTCTGAATGCGCTCAGTAGTCTTGCCGTCCAACTCACCCAGTGGGAAGCGATTACCTTCAACGTGACGAATGACACCGGGAGCCTGCGTAAAGGTTGCTGGATAAACGACGCAACCAATAATGTTGTCTGGGTTTATGGCATTCTTAGCAACACCACCAGCATCTACCGTTTCTACTGCATGATCTTGATACTCGCCGCTTAACTTCTGGAAATACCACCAAGGAATTCCGTTCTGCATTGGGATCAAAATAGTTTTGGGACCCATGATGGCCGCCAAATCATCAATGATCGGCTCCACTTGATGAGCCTTCACCGCAAGAATCACAACATCAGGAGTTTCGGCATCACCAATTTTTTCCACCGCTTTAACTTGGGCAACCAAAGGCTCTGGTTGGTCATCCATAATTAAAGCCAGACCACGCTCTTTAATTGCGGCCAAAGTAGCACCGCGCGCAACAACCGTTACCTCATTGCCCGCTCGCGCCAACATGACAGCTAAGTAGCCGCCAATAGCGCCACCCCCGCCGATCACACAGATTTTCATGGGAACTCCATAAGAATAAAAAATTTTGTATTACTATCATATTAGAGGAGAATATTTTGCGGTGCAACATTTTCTTATTTGCATTATTTTTAAGCAAATGATGCTCTAAACGGCTTTTAATGAGTCTTTTGGTACCAGGCTTCCCAAAATCATGCCGACAATGCTGGCAAATAGACCGGCTAATTGGGGCGGTAAAATGGCATTCGGAGCCAACATCTCACAACTAATCCAGATGGTTAAACCTCCAACTACAGCCAATAATCCCCCCAAGGAGTTAGCTCTAGGCCAGTACACCCCAAACGCCAATGGCACAAAGGCGGCAACCAGCGTCACTTTATAGGCGCTCTCTACCATCTTAAAAATAGAAAGCTCCGAGTTCACCGCAAAGAAAGTGACCACCACAGCAAAACACAAAACCGTAATCCGCATGACCTTTAACAAATCATGATCAGATAAATGCTTGAAAAAACCTCGCACAATATTTTCAGCAAAGGTTACCGATGGCGCCAATAAGGTAGCGCTGGCACAGCTCTTAATAGCCGAGAGGAGTGCGCCAAAGAACATCACTTGGGCAATGAGTGGGGCATGGTTGAGAATTAGCTTAGGCAAGATCATCTGTGGATCGGTGGAGAGATATTCCTTGACCAAATCCGGGCTAATTAAGGTTGCCGAGTAAGCCAAATACATCGGCACAAAAGCAAAAATAAAATAGAGCACGCCACCCAGCAGAGCTGCTTGGACAGCAATGTTCACATTCTTAGATGAGGTAATTCGCTGAAAGACATCTTGCTGCGGAATAGATCCCAGCATCATGGTGCACAAGGCGGCAACGAAGCCCAAGATTGAGGCTAAATTCATATCCGGCCAGAAGTTACTAAATTGGCCAGCAGCGGCTGCATGCTCAATCACCACGCCTATACCGCCAGTCTGCGAAGTCATCTCACCACCGATATAGAGCATGCCGACCACAATAATGATCATCTGAATGAAGTCCGTAATAGCAACCGACCACATTCCGCCAAATAAGGTGTAGATCAATACACTAGCGGCACCAATCATCATGCCGCCCGTCTGAGAAATGCTTCCTTCAGACACAACATTAAATACCAGGCCCAGAGCTTTAATTTGCGCAGCAACCCAACCCAAGTAAGAAACAACAATACAAAGGGTTACTAAAACCTCAACTGTGCGGCCATACTTCTCGCGAAAAAAATCACCGATAGTGAGCATGCGACGGTTATAAAGATGGCGAGCAAAAAAGAGTCCCACCAAAATTAAACAAAGAGAGGAGCCAAAGGGATCTGCAACCACTCCCCCCAATCCTTCTTTTAAAAAAGTGGCCGGAATTCCTAAAACAGTTTCAGAGCCAAACCAGGTCGCAAATACGGTAGCGGTAACAATAGGCAAAGGCAGGCTATGACCAGCCGCAGCAAAGTCAGCAGTATTTTTGACTCTTAGGGCTGCCCATAAGCCAATGCCGACTGAGATAACCCAGTAAATAATGACAAACCAAATTAGCACGCCCAAATACTCCTTGTGAAATTTGATGAAATTATATGGCTATGTCACTTTTGGCAGTTAGCAAAAAGTACCAATTTGGATCACTCCAAGTTGAGCATCGGTCTGACATAATTCAAGAGTGAAAACACCCGAACAAATCCCGACATTCAGTCCATCAGCCGATCTGGCCTACCAAAAGGCTATTCTGGGTTCCGTCTCACGTACTTTTGCCCTTACCATCCCCCTTCTACCCCTAAGCATCGAAAAGGTAGTCGGCAACACCTATTTGCTGTGCCGCATTATTGACACTATAGAGGATGCCGCAGATTTAAGCCCACAGAGCAAGCAAGCTCTTTCGGCGCTATTTGTAGATGCAGTGCTTGAGAAGGCTCCAGTTGAGACATTTGTTGCGCCTTGCCTCAATGCATTAAAAAATTACAGCAATCAAGATGAGTTGGATTTAATTTCTCATACACCTACTGTTCTGCGAATTTTGCATACCTGCTCTACCCAGGATCAAGCAGCAGTCAGTCGTTGCGTTTCCATCATGTCTGAAGGAATGTCTTTTTTCCATGGAAGACAAAACCAAGCCGGCCTTCAAGATCTTGCTGAGTTTGAACAATATTGCTATGTCGTGGCAGGTGTAGTCGGCGAACTGCTAACAACTATCTTTAGCAATCATTCTCAAGCCTTCAAAGAAAAAATGGCGGGGCATGAAAATTTGGCAATCGCATTTGGTCAAGCGCTACAAATGACCAATATTCTTAAAGACTCACCAGAGGATAAGGCTCGTGGGGTCTCCTGGAAGCCAATCAATGTTAGTCATGAAGCACTTCTAAGGCTGGCCTATAAAAAGCTCCAGGAATCTCTGCATTACATTCTGTTGATTCCTAAACAGGAACAGGGCATGAGACGTTTTTGCTTCTTGGCTTTTGGCTTAGCGGTAATGACTCTGTCAAAGGTTGCAGATCGCAAAGAATTCGATAGCAAAGATGAAGTAAAACTTTCCAGAAACACCGTCATGAGTTTCTATGGCTTTACAAAGTGGGCCGTTAAAAGCGATGTGGTGATGAAGATTTTTTTCAGTCTTAGCAGCAAATCACTCGCTAGATAAGCAAACCTACAAAGCACCTTCATGCCTTAAAAGCCAAAGCTTGATTTGGCGATACAGGCCTGGGGAGTTTTCTTTCATAAAGCCACCAATACCTTGAGCAGACACCACTCGATGGCAAGGCGCTATTAGAGGGTAGGGATTAGCACCGCACGCTGTACCTACTGCACGCGCCCCACTCTTGATCTTTTTAGCTACATCACCATAGGTTCTTGTTTTACCAGCAGGTATATCTTGAATGCTAGCCCACACTTTTCTTTGATGCTCAGTACCCGCAGGTTTTGTGGGTAAGTCAAATTGCCAATGAGGGTCCTGAAAGTAAGCCTTACACTGCCGCGCAACCTCTTTAGCCAGTTGATTCTGTGGAGCGATTAAAACCGTGTTGGCTGGCAAATAATCCATTCTAGAAAGCATCAGGCTACCCTCCACCATTTCCGTCGAAATGCCCAGACACCCGAAAGGTGCTGCAATAACACAGTAGTTAGCGCCATTTGAGCTCAAAGGGGTTGGTATGGAAGCCATATCAAGTGATTCTCACATAAATAAACAAGAGGGATGACAGACCTTTATTCCATGGCTATAGCTTGAGAAATGCCACTTTGCTATATTGACTCATCCTTACTTTTTTCAGGCAGACCTCATGGACACCTTTTTTGACGATTGGCCGCTTTACAGCCAAGTTACTCTAGTCCTATTTTTACTTGCACTCTCTGGTTTTTTCTCGATGGCAGAAACCAGCATGCTGTCCTCCAATCGTCACCGTCTACGTGCAATGGCCAATGGTGGCAATGCCGGTGCAGCGCTAGCTGAGAGACTCCTAAAGCGCATTGACTCCTTGTTGTCAGTGCTACTGATTTCGAACAACCTGATCAATACCGTTCTTCCTATCCTGGTTACGGGGATTGCTCTGCATATTTTTGGTGATAGCGGTCTCGTACTCTCAATTGCTACTTTAGTTGTCGCCCTACTCATCATTATTTTTAGCGAGATTACCCCGAAGGTCATTGGTGCCGCTTTTCCAGAAAAGATTGCCTCCAATGTTGGCTGGTTTATTTTGCCCCTCACATTTGTATTGAAACCGCTGCTTTGGTTTATCAATAACTTTGTTTCTGGTCTTATGAAGGTATCTGGCCTGCAATCCTCTTCTGATAGCAGGGCTATGAGTAAAGAAGAGTTACGCAGCCTTGTTTTGGAGTCAAATCGTTTTGTCTCCAATCATCATCGCAACATCCTGCTCAACCTGTTCAACTTGGAAAACATTACCGTTGATGATGTGATGACACCCAGGTCCAAGATTGAGATTTTGGACCTCTCAAGACCTATTGATGAAGTGGTCCAACAATTGGAGACTTGCTATCACAATAAATTACCCGTTTGCGATGGTGACTCTGAGCGTATTGTCGGAATCCTTTCTGTAAAAAAGGCCTTGTCTTTGCTGGGTGATACCGACCTTAAGCATGAAGACTTTAAGGTGCTATTGAATGAGCCCTATTTCATTCCAAGCAGTACCCCCGTATTGCAGCAAATGCAATTTTTCCAAGATAACCAACAACGCTTAAGTTTGGTTGTAAATGAATATGGTGAAGTTCTAGGGCTAGTGACTTTTGAAGATATCGTGGAAGAGCTCATTGGTGAATTTACAACCTCTTTCTCCAACCTCTCAACTGATCCTCATTGGCTCCCGAACGGAACCTATCTAGCAACAGGTGGAGCCTCACTACGAGATCTGAATCGCTTACTCAACCTTAGTCTCCCTTTAAATGGTCCACGCACCTTAAATGGACTCATTCTCGAAAAACTCGAGGCCATCCCCGATCATGATGTCAGCATTCGCATTGCTGGCATCGTCATGGAAATTGTTCAATTTGACGAGCATGGTGTTAAAACAGTGAAGCTTTATCGTCCCGCCATTCGGACTCCAGAACAAGATTGAGCATTACCACTGATGACTCACTGATCATTCGCACTTGGTATGAAATCGCTACATATGCCCTAGATGCTAGAGCGAGTGATATTCATATAGAGGCTGGGGCCCAATCCACACTCATTCGTATTCGGGTAGATGGCCTGCTACAAATACAGTCGCATTACCCGATTGAATTTCACGATCGCCTCATCACACGCATCAAAGTTCTGGCGCGCTTAGATATTGCAGAAAAACGCCTGCCGCAAGATGGACGGCTTGGCATTGGCCATAACTTTTCCAAGCCCAATATTGATTGCCGGGTTTCAATCTTGCCAACTCTTCATGGGGAAAAGGCGGTTGTTCGCATACTGCCCAGTTGTATAGAAGAGCTTGATCTTCAAGATATTGGGCTGCTCTCGGAACAACTCGAGATATTCCATCAAGCCCTTGCTCAATCCAACGGGCTGATTTTAGTGACTGGGCCGACTGGGAGCGGCAAGACTCGAACGCTCTATAGCTGCCTGCGTGAGCTCAATCAAAATCATCGCAATCTTTGCTCAATAGAAGATCCCATTGAAATTCGTCTTGCTGGAGTCAACCAAGTGGCCTATCACCCGCGGGCAGGGTTGGATTTTCCAACGATCATTCGCGCCCTTCTTCGACAAGATCCGGATGTCATCATGATTGGAGAAATCCGAGATGCCGCTACAGCTCAGCTTGCTATTCAGGCGGCACAAACTGGACATCTCGTTCTTAGCACCTTGCATACCCGCAATGCTTGTGGGGCAGTTCCTAGACTTGGCCATCTAGGAGTAGATCAACAATCTCTGGAGTCCTGTCTCTTAAGCGTCAGCTCACAGCGTCTCGTGCGCAAAACTTGCGCACAATGTCTTGGATTTAAGATCAAAAATAACGTGCCATGTTCATTCTGCAAAGGCAGTGGCTACCTTGGGCGTATTGGGGTTCATGAAGTACTAAGCAAAACCCATTTGTTTAACTCGTCTACTTCATACCTCAGCATGCGAGATGCCGGATTAATTCATATGCAATCAGGCCTTATTAATCAAGCAGTCCTAGATGCAGAAGTGGGCACATGGCATTAAGTAAGCAGAATCAACTTCATTTTGCCGAGCAACTTGTAACATTGCTAGAGGCAGGCCTACCACTCCTCAATGCGATTGAACTTATTTATTCAACCGCCCCAAAGGCCTGGATTCCTTGGGTGACTAGCATTCACACCCAGCTCAAAAAGGGTGAAAGTTTTTCTCAATGCTTGCGCGCTCAAGAAAATCTATTTTCTATGGAATTTATTAATCTCATACGCGTCAGTGAGCGTACTGGTGACTTTCATCTGGCGCTAAAAACCATCTGCCAGCAACTTGAAGCTCAAATTGAATTGCGTCGAAAAATTCAACAGGCAATGAGTTATCCAGCCATCACTCTTACTAGCTCTTGCCTTCTAGTGATAGTGATGATGATTTGGGTCGTGCCAGTCTTTAAGGATGTTTTTGCTCATTTTCAAGCCGAGTTGCCAGCCCCGACTAAAGTGTTAATTCAGGCATCCTCATGGTTTGAAGCGTTATACCTTGAAATAGTGATAGCCCTCATTGGCTTTGCTGCGCTCTTTAGCCTTGCTTGGTCTAGGATCCCCAAAATTCAAAAATATTGCGATCGACTGAGCTTCTCTATACCCATGATTGGCCAGCTTCTCAGATTGGCAACGCTTACTTACTGGTGTCGGACATTAGGTCATCTCCTAAAGTCTGGATTACCCCTTCCAGATGCATTGAGGGTTACCGCACAATCATCCAACCACTGGCTCAGCCATGATTTCAGCGCTGATATATTCAAACACCTCACTCGCGGCTGGTCACTCGGAGATGCCATAACAAAAGCAGATCCCAAGCACCTACTATTTGATCAGGAAACATTGCAGCTCTTACGAATAGGATCTGAAAGTGGTGCGCTCGCTGAAATGCTGCAAAAGCGCGCATCGATATTGGGCTCTCAATTAAGCAGTCGCTTAAATACCCTAAGCCAAAGCTTGGAGCCCCTGTTAATCATTATCGTTGGACTCATTATTGGAAGTCTGGTCATAATCTTATATCTCCCCATCTTTAACCTAGGACAGATTGTTTAATGGGTAATTTTGTTTTGCTCGACTGGATCCGAATATCCCTGATAGCGATCTTGGTGTACTTAGCGTATTACGATTTGCGCACCTTTCGTTTGCCTGATGTCATCACCTTACCGCTCATCTTGCTGGGCCTCTTATTTAATAGCCTTTCAAATCAACGCTTTATTTCTTCTCAAGACGCAATTATTGGAGCGATCCTAGGCTACTCCTGTCTTTGGCTCCTCAACCTTCTTTATCGGACGGTCAAAAAGCAAGATGGGATTGGAATGGGTGATGCCAAACTATTGGCAGCCTTGGGTGCTTGGCTTGGCTGGTTTGCATTACCCAGTATTTTGCTAATGGCATCCCTGACTGGACTGATTGGCGGCATTATCTGGCTGCAGTGGAACAAACAAAGTCATCGCTCAGCTTTTCCGTTTGGCCCTTTTCTAGCTATTGCTGGCATTATTGAGTTGTTATGGCCACAAACCCTACAAACCCTCCTTCTGAGCAAGCTGGTCTAGGCATCCTCAAAGGGCATGTACCCTTTGTAGGTCTTACTGGTGGCATTGGCTCAGGAAAGACCGCTGTGAGCGATCAGCTCGCTCAACTGGGCGCAGGCATTGTCGACACCGATCTCATCGCTCATCAGATCACCGCCCCAAATGGAGTGGCTATCCCCTGCATTCAAAAGCAATTTGGCTCTGAGTTTGTTGATTCAAGCGGAGCGCTAGATAGAGTCAAGATGCGTACATTGGTCTTTGCCAATCCCGAAGCTAGAAAGTCTCTGGAAGCAATCACCCACCCCCTTATACGGGAAGAAACCATTCGGCAAGCCAAACAGCTCATAGAAGATAAGGCGCCTTACCTTGTTTTTGTAGTGCCCCTGTTGATTGAATCTGGCAATTGGGCATCCCTTTTGGATTACCTCGTAGTAGTGGACTGTCTAGAAGAAACTCAAATTGAACGTGTGATGCAGCGCAGCAAATTACCCCAAAACGAGGTAGAGAGAATTCTGAAGGCTCAAGCCAGCAGAGAAGAGCGTATTACCAGGGCGGATATGGTCATTGAGAATCAGGGCTCTCTTGAGAACTTAAAAACTGAAGTTTTAAAGTTGAACGAAAAAATCTTACAGATTCAGAAAGATCGAACCAGTTCGTCATAGAATATGGGCTTGTGATTGTCTACGAATACCCCTTTAACGAATTAGTTCGAAGCATGCTTCGACTGGAGTATTTGTTCGCCCGCTTCAACCACTTTGTCCGCTCTGATGACCCAGAATTGCACCACAATGCCATCTCTGTTTTATTTGATCTTGGTGACATCGGTGCACGCGGTGACATCAAGTCTTTACTACTCAAAGAATTTGAGCGTCAAAAATATGCGCTTAATGGATTGAAGTCGTCACAAAAGGTTGATCAAGAGGCGCTGACACAAACTCTTTCAGAAATTGATTCCGTGGCTAGCAGTATTAATCAATCAACCGGCAGACCCAACTCTGTGATTACTGAAAGTGAATGGTTAAATGCGATTCGCACCAGATTAAATATTCCAGGCGGTACCAGTCCAATTGATTTGCCTAGCTATCATGCCTGGAAAAATAGTCCATCATCTGAGCGACGTGAGTTGCTTGAAAAATATGTTGGGCCGCTCTTGCCATGGCATGAGGCATGCCAATTATTTTTACGACTGTTACGTCAATCAGGCGAGGCTAAAGATGTGGTTGCGCACAATGGATCTTTTCAGCAAGCTCCATCTGGCAAGGTGTATCAGTTAATGCGTATTGCCGTAGAAGATGATGCTTTGTTTTCTGAAATTAGCGCAAATAAATATTTACTCTCAGTTCGCTTCTTAAAGTCCGAACGCGATAAAAAAGCACAGTTGGTAAGTGCTGACGTGCCATTCAAACTCACCCTCTGCCAGTTTTAAGTCAAAAGGGCTCTTAGCCTTTCTAGCATGGGCCAGGCGGCCGGCAACAAGGGTTCAACACTGGGCTTTTCGGCAGCAAGCAACTCCCACGATAAGGCTTGATTCTCACAACCTTTGGGAACCCCTCTCCAATCGCGAATAATGCTCACATGTAAGCGAACATAGGCATGCGGGTAATCATGCTCCAGAATAGTAAGTTCTTCACTTGATTGAATATCAATGCCGAGCTCCTCTTGAAGTTCACGCTTCAGCGCCTCGAAAACCGTTTCCCCTTTTTCGATTTTTCCGCCTGGAACTTCCCAATAACCAGCGTAGGGTTTGCCTTCAGGTCTCTGCCCTAAAAGATAGCGGCCATCAGAATCCAGCAAGATTCCTGCTGCCACTTCAGTAACTGGGCGCTTGATTTCACTCATCAAAAAGATCTTAAGCTTTTGAACCAGCCCAATGCTTAGCGAATTGCCAAGCAACGCGACCTGAGCGTGAGCCACGCTCCAATGCCCAGACCAAAGCTTCTGAACGCGCCGCTTCAATTTGCGCAGCACTTAAACCAAAATGCTGCAACCAATGCGCCACGATCGCCAAATACTCATCTTGTTTTGGCGGGTAAAAAGACAACCAAAGACCAAAGCGCTCTGATAAAGAAATCTTTTCTTCAACCACTTCACCAGGGTGAATTTCACCATCGTCGTTATGAACGTATGTCTCGTTATCCTTCATATACTCTGGCAATAAATGACGGCGATTAGAAGTGGCGTAAATCAAAATATTGTCGACTTGCGCAGAAACAGAGCCATCTAAGGCTGATTTCATGGCCTTATAGCCGGATTCACCTTCCTCAAAGGAGAGGTCATCGCAAAAAATAATGAAGCGCTCTGGACGCTCAGCCAAAAGCTCGGTAATGTCTGCTAAATCAGCCAAATGCTCTTTCTCAACCTCAACTAGCCGCAAGCCTTGGCTGGCAAACTCATGCAAGCTCGCTTTGATCAATGAGGACTTTCCAGTTCCCCTGGCGCCAGTCAACAAAATATTATTAGCTGGCTTTTTCTGAATAAAGTTTTTGGTGTTATCGCGGATGGCGTCACGCTGCCGATCAATATTCTGCAAATCCTCAAAAGTAATATCAGCAACATGCTTTACGGGCTGCAAAAACCCAATGCTGCCAAAGATGCTATCGCGTCGACGCCATCTATATGCAGTAGAAGATTTCCACTGCTCCTCATTCAAGGACTTCGGTAAAAAAGTGTCAAGATGGTCTAAAAGACGGTCTAATTTTTCATTCATATTTCGGATAGTCTTTTATGAGCGGTAATCTGCATTAATAGATACATAGTCATGCGACAAGTCACAAGTCCACATAGTTTGTGTAGCGTTGCCGCGACCCAAGTCAATCTTGACGGTAATTTCTGGAGCCTGCATGACCCTCTGACCATCAGCCTCGAGATAGTCAGGGTTGCGTCCACCATTTTTAGCAACCCAAACATCTCCTAGCCACATTTGTACGCGATTCACATCTAAATCAGCGATACCCGCATAGCCAATCGCTGCCAGGATGCGGCCTAAATTAGGGTCGCTAGCGAAGAAAGCAGTTTTTACTAAAGGGGAATGGGCAACTGCCTTAGCAACCAAGCGGCACTCCTCAGAAGTCTTTCCACCAAGCACTTCGATCGTCATAAATTTGGTTGCCCCTTCGCCATCGCGCACAATCATTTGCGCCAGCTTTCTAGCTAGTGCAATTAATGCATCTCGTAGGATCACATAACTAGGATCGTTCGCCGATTGAATTTGCACTGATGACTGACCCGTCGCCATAATGATGAAAGAGTCATTAGTGGATGTATCACCATCAATAGTGATCGCATTAAATGAAAGATCCGCTATCTCACGAGTAAGGCCACTCAATAGGCCAGGTGCAAATCCAACATCAGTAGCAATAAATCCCAGCATGGTTGCCATATTGGGGTGAATCATGCCAGCGCCCTTACAGATACCAGTAATAGTCACCATCCCTGCAGGTGTTTGTACAGTTGCTGAAGTGGCTTTAGGCTGAGTATCCGTGGTCATGATGGCTTCAGCCGCATCAAACCAATTGTCCTCGCTAAGGTTTGCCACCGCCCTTGGCAAAGCGCTAATAATTTTCTCAATCGGGAGCGGCTCAAGAATCACGCCGGTTGAAAAAGGCAGAATCTGCTCTGGATGAATCTTCAGATCCTTAGCCAAAGCTGCGCAGGTTTCTAAGGCATGCTTCATGCCAGATGCACCAGTCCCAGCATTAGCATTGCCGGTATTCACCACCAGAGCTCGAATTTCACCATTTCGACCCTCTTGTGCCAAATGCTCGCGACAAACTTGTACTGGAGCAGCGCAAAAACGATTTAGAGTAAAAACGCCAGCAACCTGGGAACCAGGCGCTAAAGTCATTACCAATAAATCTTTACGATTTGCCTTCTTAATACCAGCTTCGGCGATGCCCATCTCAAAACCTTTGATAGGCTTTAGTTCGGCTTTTTGGGGGAGGGGTAAGTTAACAGTCATAGTCTGATAATTGTAGATGAGGCTCAAAAATAAAGCGCACCTTCTAGGCGCGCTTTATTGGTTAAACCCCATTACAGATACTATGCCTTGATTGGCAACTCCCGAATCCGCTTGCCAGTTGCTGCGGCGATTGCATTTACTAGAGCTGGGGCCACTAAAGGCACTCCAACCTCACCCAAACCACCCGGCTTCTCCTGACTTGGCACCAAATGCACCTCAACTACTGGCACTTGATTTTGTCTCAAGCTAGGGTAGTTATTGAAGTTGTTCTGCTGAACCCGGCCATTCTCAATCGTGATTTCATTGCTCAAGGCTGCGCTCAAGCCGTAGATCACGCCACCAGTGAGCTGTGCCCTTGCTTGATCAGGATGCACTGTAATTCCGCAATCAGAAACAAACGTAATTTTCTTAACCTTGGTCTCTTTAGCCGCAGAATCTAATTCAAGTATGCAAGCAGAATAGGTGTCATAACACTCCATCTGTGCAACACCAAAACGCTTACTACCAGGAATGTATCCAGACTTTTTCACTGCCAACTCAAGAACAGCCTTTGCTCGTGGGTGCTTGCCTAAAGATGCCATCCGATACGCAACAGGATCTTTGCCAGCGGCTTTAGCGGCCTCATCTACAAAACTCTCAATTGCAAAAGCATTTAACGCATTACTGACTGAGCGCCAATAACCCACTCGAAGTCCGGTATCCGTAATCACATTAGTAATTTCTAGATTAGGTATTTCATAAGTAATATTGTTGGAGCCCTCCACCATGAATGGATCAAAACCATCCTTCACAAAACCAGGAAAGGCTCGTGCTGTCACTGACTGAGAAACCATTTTGGCTTTCAAGGAAGCCAGCTGACCATTAGCACCCAAGACTCCATCCACTTTATGAATACTCATAGGACGATAGAAGTCATGAGTAATGTCATCTTCCTTGGTCCAGAGCATCTTGACTGGCATGCCAGCTGCTTTAGAAATTTCAGCAGCCTGACGAATGAAATCCAATTCCAATTTACGGCCAAATCCACCGCCCAGAAAGGTGGTTTCAATAGTGACATCTTCTGGCTTAACGCCGGCCGCAGCTGCAGCCACAGCCTGCCCACCTTGCTGAAACTGAATTGGGCCAATAATTCTGCACTTGCCATTAGATACATCGGCAGAGCAGTTCACAGGCTCCATGGTGGAATGGGCCAAGTACGGCAAAAAGTATTGGGCGCTCAGCGGCTTGCCATTTGCAACGACAGCATTGGAATCACCCACTGTTTTAATCACAGCCCCTTTTTTAGATAAACCATCCTCCAATGACTTACGAACAACCGCATTGCTCAGGTTGGCATTAGACCCTTCGTTCCAGGTAATCTTCAGGGCATCTCTACCTTTGCGCGCGGTATAAAAGTCTTTAGCTAATACTGCAACACCATCCGAAATCTGGACAACTTTAATTACTCCAGATACCTTCATTGCAGCGGAAGCATCAAAGGATGTAGGCGTACCTCCAATAACAGGGCATTGCGCTAAGGATGCAATTGCCATACCCGGAATCTTGACGTCAATTCCATAAACTGCTTTGCCAGCAACTTTGCTCGGTGTATCCAAACGGCGCATCGACTCTTTGCCAATCACCATAAAATTGGCAGGCGACTTTAGGGCTGGCTTTTCTGGAAGAGGTAACTTAGCTGCATCTGCAGCCAATTCTCCATAGGTGGCTGACTTGCCACCTGAATACGTTACCTTGCCATTCATAGCCTTACAGTCGGCAGCTGCAACATTCCAACGTTGAGCAGCGGCCTGAACTAAGACAGTACGAGTTGCGGCTCCGGCAGTTCTTAACTTATCAAAGGCTTCGCGTACTGAAGTTGAGCCGCCGGTAATTTGACCACCCAACATCGCATTGATGTAAACAGGGGCAACTCCAGCAATCTCAACCCGAATCATTGAGAGAGGTAAATTTAATTCCTCAGCTAACAAAGCTGGTAAAGAGGTATATACGTCCTGACCCATCTCTGAGCGAGCACAAATAAGCGTAATTTGATTATCCGGGGTAATTTTTACCCAAGCGTTTGCTAAAGCAGGCTTTGCCGCATCCCCTACAGCAGCTTCACTTGCCAGCGGCAGATGCATCCCGATAACAAAGGCACCGCCAAGAACGGCACTTTGCTGAATAAATTGACGACGGCTGTTGCTTTTTAAAGATTGATTTTTCATATGATCTTTACCCTTTATGCCAATTTATCTGCAGCGCGTTTGACTGCTTTTTCGATACGAGAATAGGTGCCGCAGCGACAAATATTGCCGCTCATGGCATTTTTAATATCATCACTACTAGGCTGTTTTTTCTTTGCCAATAAATCGGCTGCAGACATCATTTGCCCAGTTTGACAATATCCACACTGAGGCACATCAAACTCGATCCAAGCGTCTTGAAGTGCTTTCCCAACTTTTGCCGTTAAACCCTCGAGAGTGGTAACCGACTTACCGCCTGCAGCAGATATAGGGGTGGAGCAAGAACGGATAGCAGCACCTTCTAGATGAACTGTACAGGCACCACAAAGTCCTGCGCCACAGCCATACTTTGGACTCGTGACATCTAAATGGTCTCGTAAGACCCAGAGAATTGGCGTTTCAGGATCCCCATCGAAATTAACAGCTTTACCATTGAGAGTAAAAGACACGGTCATAACGCCCCCTTATTTAAATTTAAGATTTTGCAGACAAAGCAAATATTTTTGCGCCTACAAATCATGACAGATCTCAGGGTCTCTAGGGGTATTAAATTATTAGGGTTTCCACCAAGAAAAATGGCCCAGATAAATCTGAGCCATTTAAGCACTGTCGCGTAAAGATTAAAGCTCTAAGCTAGGGCGCCGTGGCAGTTTTTATACTTCTTTCCGCTACCGCAAGTGCAGGGATCGTTGCGACCTACCTTTGGACCTGCGCGAAGAGGAGCTGGCTGAATATCCACTGCAGCGCCACGATCACCCGTTGAGCCCGCTACTTCCTTATCGGCGTCAGCATGTTGATACTGAACATCTGAAAGCTTTGCCAGGTCCTCATTCATAGATTCCGAAGCCTGATCTAACTCGCTTGAGCTCCTAATCTGAACCGTCATGATGTTTTTCACAACGTCATTTTTGATGACATTGAGCAATTCACCATACAGCTCAAATGCTTCACGACGATATTCTTGCTTAGGATCTTTTTGCGCATACCCGCGCAAATGAATACCCTGCCGCAAATGATCCAAAGCAGCCAAGTGCTCACGCCAGTGACTATCCAAGCTATACAGAAGCACGGAGCGCTCAAAGCCTGCAAAAGATTCACGCCCAGAGAGTTCGACCTTTGCATCATAAGCTTCCTTAGCGGCCTGCAATACACGATCAACGATTTCTGCATCATCTACAGTCTCGGCACCTTCAACCCAATTTCTGAGGTCAAGTTCAAGACCCCACTCACTGGCTAAAACGTTTTCCAGTCCAACTAGGTCCCACTGCTCTTCCATAGACTCCAGAGGAACATAAACTGAGGAAACGGAACGCAAAACATCTTCGCGCAAATTAGCAATTAACTCGCCAATATCAGCACTCTCAAGCACTTCATTTCTGAGGCGGTAAGTTTCTTTACGCTGATCATTGGCAACGTTGTCATATTCCAGCAATTGCTTACGAATATCGAAGTTGCGGCCTTCAACTTTGCGTTGAGCAGACTCAATAGAGCGCGTCACCATACCCGCCTCAATCGGCTCACCATCGGGCATCTTGAGACGCTCCATGACGGAACGTAAACGATCGCCTGCAAATATGCGTAGCAGCGGATCATCCAATGAAAGGTAGAAGCGGGAGGAGCCAGGATCACCCTGGCGGCCCGAACGGCCTCTTAACTGGTTATCGATACGACGACTCTCGTGTCGCTCGGTGCCAATGATATGTAAACCACCCGCAGCAAGTACTTGGTCATGAATACTTTGCCACTCATCCTGCAACTGCTTAATTTTGGCTGCTTTATCAGGATCAGCTAGTGCGCCGTCAGCCTCAATCAAAGAAGACTGCTTGCCGACGTTGCCGCCAAGCACGATATCAGTACCACGGCCTGCCATATTAGTAGCAATCGTGATCATTTTTGGGCGACCAGCTTGAGCAATAATTTCTGCTTCACGAGCATGCTGTTTTGCATTTAAAACTTGGTGCGGTAATTTGCGCTGATCTAATAGATTCGCAATCAACTCAGAGTTTTCAATCGAAGTGGTACCAACTAATACTGGCTGGCCACGTTCATAACAATCTTCGATATCTTTAATCACCGCGTCATAGCGTTCGCGAGATGACTTATAGATCTGATCTTGCTTATCTTTTCTTTGGCTAATACGATTTGGCGGAATCACAACTGTTTCCAAGTTGTAGATTTCTTTAAATTCATACGCCTCAGTATCGGCAGTACCAGTCATGCCGGCTAACTTGCCATACATGCGGAAATAATTTTGGAAAGTAATCGTCGCTAAAGTTTGATTCTCATTCTGAATCTGCACACCCTCTTTAGCTTCTACAGCCTGATGCAATCCATCAGACCAACGACGACCTTGCATCAAACGACCTGTAAATTCATCTACGATGATGACTTCGCCACCCTGAACAACGTATTGTTGATCGCGGTGATAGAGCGTGTGTGCGCGCAGAGCAGCATAAACGTGATGCATCAAAGTAATATTTTGCGGCGCATAAAGAGAGTCACCATCATTGAGCGCGCCCAATTGAACCAATATAGACTCAGCCTTGTCATGACCTTGTTCGGTCAAATAAACCTGCTGAGACTTCTCATCTACCCAGTAGTCACCTGGCTTCTCAACACCCGTACCATCTGTCTTCTCTTCGCCAATTTGACGTTCTAAATATGATGGCAGAGCATTAATTTTGATATAGAGATCAGTGTGATCTTCAGCCTGACCAGAAATGATTAATGGAGTACGAGCCTCATCAATCAGAATGGAGTCGACTTCATCAACGATCGCATAAGCTAAACCACGTTGCACGCGCTGATCCAAATCCTGAACCATGTTGTCGCGTAAGTAATCGAAGCCAAATTCGTTATTGGTGCCGTAAGTAATATCAGCGGCATAAGCCTCTTGCTTAGTAGTGTGGTCCATTTGAGATAGGTTCACACCCACCTTCATGCCCAGGAAGTTATACAACTTCGACATCCATTCGGCATCACGCTGTGCCAAATAATCATTTACCGTGACAACATGAACACCTTTACCAGTCAAAGCATTCAAATAGACTGGAAGAGTAGCTGTTAGGGTTTTTCCTTCGCCTGTACCCATCTCGGCAATCTTGCCTTGATGCAAAGCCAAGCCGCCCAAAATCTGCGCATCAAAGTGGCGCATCTTCATAACGCGCGTGCTAGCCTCTCGAACTACCGCAAATGCTTCCGCAGCGATGTCATCTAAGGACTCTCCAGCGGCAAGGCGTGACTTGAATTCTGCAGTTTTTGCAGCAAGTGCAGAATCATCCAAAGATTGCAGGCTCGCCTCAAAAGTGGCGACCTTAGCAACGACTTTGCGATACTGTTTTAAGAGGCGGTCGTTACGACTGCCGACCAGGGTTTTAAGAAGACCGATTACCATGGGATATTGAAGAAAATTAAGTCCTTGATTTTATCACCCGCAACCCCATTTTTTATGAACTTTAGCCCTAAATCATCCCGCAAGCCCACAGCTCACGACTGGATGGATTACCTACGTGAATCTGATGGTCTTGGGGGAATTTTGGCTAAAACCGAAGATCTAGCCAAACTCAAGACAACCATTAACTCAGCCCTAACGAAGCTTGATTTAGACCATCTGAGCCCAAAAATTGAAGCTGGTTGGCGTTCTGGCTCGCAAGATGAGCTATTTTTACTGGTCAGTAGCGCCAGCATTGCCAGCCGCTTACAGCAAATATTACCCAGTTTAATCAATGAGTTAGGTAAATCTGGGCTACCTTGTAAGGCAATCAAAGTACGAGTTAAACCCGCTCCACCCAGCTGGGAAGTTAAACCTCGCCAAGATCAGCGTGAAAAGCCAAGAGGATTAAATGAGGTTGCCAAAAAATCCTGGGAATCGTTATTGGAGAAGTTAGGGCCAGACTCTGGTTTACGCTCCTCCATTGAGAAACTGCTGAAAAATAAACCAAAGTAGCTCAAAACTACTTCAGCGCCCTTACAAAAAGAGGGGCTGACTTTCTTGAGAGTAGGCACCTGGAGCCTTATTTTCAGCAAAGGAGCTGATTTCATAAGAGCTAGGGTCTTCTAAAAGCTTCCGCAAAAGTGCGTTATTGAGAGCATGCCCAGATTTCTCTGCAACATAAGCTCCCACAATAGGGTGTCCGATGAGATACAGATCGCCAATCGCATCTAATATTTTGTGACGCACAAATTCGTCTTCATAACGAAGTTCTTCGTTATTCAAAATGCGGTGCTCATCTAAAACAATCGCGTTATCCAAGCTACCGCCACGCGCCAATCCCATTTCGCGCAATGCTTCAACTTCATGCGCAAATCCAAAAGTACGCGCCCGACCAATTTCACTGCGGTAGGCTTGTTCTGCAAAATCAACCACAAAACGTTGACCTGTTTTATCCACCGCAGGGTGCTTGAAGTCAATCGTGAAATCTAACTTAAACCCAAAGAATGGCTCTAAGCGCGCAAGCTTATCGCCCTCGCGAACCTCTACTGGTTTTTTAATCACTACAAATTGACGTGGCGCATCTTGCTCTGCAATGCCAGCAGATTCAATTAAGAATAAGAATGAAGCGGCGCTACCATCCATGATAGGCACTTCCTCACCGTCAAGCTCTATCAATAAATTATCAAGACCAAGACCAGCACAGGCTGAAAGCAGATGTTCCACTGTAGAAACACGCACACCATCCTTCTGAATAACAGAAGCCAATCTTGTGTCACATACAGCTAAAGCGGTTGCCGGCACAACTGACTGTTCAGATGTATCCACCCGAACAAACTGAACCCCTGAATTTACTGGCGCAGGTTTGATAGAAATCGTCACCTTGCGACCAGAGTGCAAGCCAATCCCCACGGTCTTAACCGGAGTGGCGATGGTGCGTTGCTTCATCATATTTGGGTATTTAAATTCAGGGGATATTTGTTATATAAGGGTTTGAATTACAGCTTTTTCAAAATGGAAGCGGCATCACTTACTTCAAACTTACCTGGAGCTTCGCGGTCTAATGACTTCACCACACCATCTTCAATAATCATGGCATAACGATCTGAGCGAACACCAAAACCTCGAGCAGTTAAGTCCAACTCTAAACCAAGCTTTTTAGTGAACTCAGCACTGCCATCACCTAACATGCGAATCTTTTTGCCAACTTTTTGATCGCGTCCCCATGCGCCCATCACAAATGGGTCATTTACAGAAACACACCAAATCTCGTCAACACCTTTAGCTTTAATCGCATCGTAGTGCTCAACGTAACCAGGCACGTGCTTAGCAGAGCAAGTGGGTGTAAACGCGCCAGGCAATGCAAACAACACAATCTTTTTTCCAGCTGCCAGCTTTTCAACTTCAAAAGCATTTGGCCCTAAGGAGCAGCCTTCTGTCTCTTCATTCATAAATTCATAAAGAGTAGCGTTCGGTAATTTTTGTCCAACAGCAATCATGACATCTCCAATAAATAATTGTTAGTAAGCATGCCAACGCAAGCGCGGGATTCGTCGTCCGGAGGGGCGCCGCGCTGGCATTTCGCAATTACCTATTGTATTAAGCAGTTAATTAATCTGCTTGTTTACGCAAAAAGGCTGGAATTTCATAGTAATCAGCCCCTTTGTCCAACATGGATTTAGCCTGAGGAGAACTATCCGCACCTAATGTAGGCGCAGGAGTCGCTTCACGAGAGCTACGAAAAACCCGTGGCAAGTCATATTGGCTATAGTCAACGCCAGTACTCGCCGGTTGAGCTGCCATTGCTGGAGCACTACCTGTTCCAGTGAGAGCCAAACCTGCACTAGTACTTAAGGCAGAATCCACACTTACTTTGCTCATTGCTGCTGATGCGCTAGCAGGGGCAAAGCTATTGAGGTCTGCCATCGTTGGCATTGCATCATGAGTACCAGTAGCTTGTCTCCAAACTACTTCAGGTTGGTTGTTTTTACGTGCTTGAGGATTATTCAAACCAGTAGCAACTACAGTTACACGTAAGGCATCGCCTAGGCTCTCGTCATAAACAGTACCAAAGATTACGGTTGCGTCATCAGCGGCATAACCACGAATCGCCGCCATGACTTCGCGAGTCTCAGACAATTTCAATGAACGGCTAGCAGTAATGTTTACCAACACGCCACGTGCACCTGATAGATCAACACCTTCGAGTAATGGTGATGCCACCGCAGCTTCAGCAGCTAAGCGTGCACGGTCCATACCAGAAACAGTTGCCGTTCCCATCATGGCTTTACCTTGCTCACCCATTACTGTTTTAACGTCTTCAAAGTCAACGTTGATCAAACCTTGAACATTGATGATTTCTGCAATACCAGAAACTGCGTTATGCAACACGTCATCAGCGCAAGCAAATGCTTTGTCAAACTCAGCGTCTTCACCCATTACTTCAAAGAGCTTTTCGTTGAGCACAACAATTAATGAATCTACATATGACTCGAGCTCCGCAGCACCATTCTCCGCAACCTTCAAGCGCTTTACACCCTCAAAGTCAAATGGCTTACTAATGACGCCAACAGTCAAAATGCCCATTTCTTTAGCTACTTGAGCCACGATTGGAGCCGCTCCAGTTCCTGTGCCGCCACCCATACCAGCAGTGATGAACACCATGTGTGCGCCTTGCAATGTATCGGCAATGCGAGCACGCGCTTCTTCAGCAGAAGCTGCGCCGATTTCTGGTTTGGCACCAGCACCTAATCCGCTAGAACCCAGTTGCAAATTCACAGATGCTTCAGAACGCTGTAATGCGCCAGCATCGGTGTTCATGCAAATGAACTCTACGCCATTAACACCGCGACGGATCATATGCTGGACAGCATTGCCACCAGCGCCACCGACTCCAACCACTTTAATAATGGTCTTGCCAGCTGTTTCTTGATCTAACATTTCAAATTCCATATACCCTCCTAGGTAAATACGTACTACATTGACGACGACGAAAAAAACTTAAAAATTTCCTGCAAACCATTCCTTCATGCGCGAGATAACACCTTGCAACGCGCCTGATTGAGAAACACGACGACCGCGCAATAGCTGCGCTTGGCCTTCCATCAGCAAACCAATGCTGGTGGCATATCTGGGACTACGTAAAACTTCATGAAGATGGCCACGGTATTCAGGGGTTCCGATACGAGCAGGCCTCAAAAAGACTTGTTCGGCCAACTCCACCATGCCTGGCATTAATGCTGTGCCGCCTGTTAAAACAATTCCAGAAGAAACCATATCTTCGTATCCGGAGTCACGAACTAGGCCTCTTACCAGCGTGAATAACTCTTCAACACGCGGTTCAATTACTGCTGCCAAAGCTTGCTTAGACATTGGACGTGGCTCACGGTCACCGACACCGGGAACATCAATCATCGCAGTTGGATCAGCCATCTCTTGACGAGCGATACCATGCGCAATTTTCAAATCTTCGGCATCAATCGTTGGTGTGCGCAATGCCATCGCAATGTCATTTGTAATTTGATCACCGGCAATTGGAATCACTGCTGTGTGACGAATCGAACCCTGACAATAAATTGCAATATCGGTTGTACCACCGCCAATATCAACTAACACCACACCAAGCTCTTTCTCATCTTCGGTCAATACCGCCAAGCTTGAAGCTAAAGGCTGCAAGATCAGGTCGTTAACTTCGAGGCCACAACGGCGTACACACTTCACAATATTTTGAGCAGCACTTACAGCGCCAGTAACAATGTGGACCTTCACCTCTAAGCGAAGACCGCTCATGCCGATCGGCTCACGCACATCTTCCTGTCCATCAATAATGAATTCCTGAACCAGAATATGCAGAATCTGTTGATCTGTTGGAATATTGATTGCTTTTGCCGTTTCCAGTACGCGCTCGACATCTCCAGAGCCAACTTCTTTATCGCGTATTGCAACCATACCGCTCGAGTTAAAACTCACAATGTGATTACCAGCAATTCCTGTAAAGACTTGCACAATCTGGCGATCAGCCATCACTTCAGCCTCTTCAAGTGCCTTCTGAATGGACTGAACGGTAGCTTCAATATTGACTACAACACCCTTCTTTAATCCTTTGGATGCAGTTTGACCAACACCCACTACGTTGAATTGACCATCAGGAGCTAACTCAGCAACCAAGGCAACAACCTTGGAAGTTCCAATATCTAAACCAACCAAAATATCGCGATTGTCTTTACTCATTACCATTCCTCATTGCTTCAGCTCACTTTTTTTGCCATCTACTTCATTCTTTTTCAAACCTGCAGAAGCAAGATGAACCGCAAAACCATTTGCATATCGCAAATCGACTGCATCTACTCGATTCGCCCATTTCTCTTGTACTTGTGGCCAATATTTAAATAAACGCGCCACACGTTCTTCCGTTAAATTTTTATCCGAGCTTTCCTCATCGCGGCCAAACTCTACTTTCATTCCGTTTGAGAGCTTGACATGCCATGCGTAACGTTCAGTCAGAGCAAGGCTAGTGACTTCTGCGCCCCATGGCTTAAACCAATTGTTGGCTTTTTCATAAAGACTCATTACCTCTTTACCTGCATCTTCAGGGCCAGAGAAGTCGACTAAACGTACATCCTCACCCACCTCAGAAACGCGTCCAGTAAAGAGCTCGCCATGGGTATTCATTAGCGCGTGACTCTCAGCGCCTCCCCAGGTACCAAAAGGCTTCTGCTCTTCAATACTCACCACCAGACCATTTGGCCATACACGACGGACATTGGCATGTCGCACCCAAGGCATACTTTCAAAGCCTCGCTTCACATCTTCTAAGCGAACGCTGAAGAAATTACCCTGTACTGTTTCTAAAACTTGTTGCTTAACAATAGGCTTGTTAATGTGTTTCAAGGTTTGGCCAGCAACTGGTTCAATCTGGATCTGCTTCAAAGCGAACACTGGTCGCTGACTTAACCAAACCAAAATACCAATGACGAGCATCACCACAAAGCAACGCAGCAGGAAACGACTCAGCTTCTCCATGCGCTCCGCATGATTCCAAAGCGGAGACATCAACATAGAGAAAATTTCACCGAAGCGGTCCATGAAGTTACTCATGCAGCTGCACCTTCTTTTTGCTGCAACGTTTGACTAAGCAACCAAAGCACTAGATCGGCATACTCAATACCAGCAGCTTTGGCGGCCATTGGCACCAAAGAGTGGGAAGTCATACCAGGAGAAGTATTCATTTCCAACAAGTAAGGTTTGCCGGTCTTTTGATCTAACATCACATCAGCGCGACCCCATGTACGACAACCCAAGGCTTTATATGCCGCTAAGGCCAACTCCTGAACAGCGGCATTCACCTCAGGTGCAAGCCCAGTAGGGCATAAGTACTGAGTTTCATTAGAGAAATATTTATTATGAAAATCGTAATTTGCTTGCGGTGGAATAATTTTGATCACTGGTAAAGCTTCAGCCGTCTTGCCTTGACCAACTAGCGGACAAGTTAACTCATCGCCAATAATGCAAGTCTCTGCAATCACTTTTTTATCCAACCCAGCAGCAAGCTTGTATGCAGCTGGCAACTCGTCTACTGACTTCACTTTTGTTAAGCCTAAAGAGGATCCCTCATGCGCAGGTTTCACAATCAAAGGCAAGCCCAGATATTTCACAACTGCATTCCAGTCGCTATCAGCTGTAAGCTCTTCATACTCAGGAGTGGCAAGTCCATTACTAATCCAGACTTGCTTGGTGACAATTTTGTCGATTGCTAGAGCAGAGGCCAAAACACCACTACCTGTATAAGGTAACCCTAACAACTCCAGCAATCCTTGGATGGTTCCGTCTTCACCAAAGCGGCCATGCAAGGAAATGAATACACGATCGAAGTTTTCTTTTGCTATTTCGGTAGGGCAACGCAAACCCGTATCAAAAGCATGGGCATCAACCCCTTTTACGCGCAAAGCTTCTAATACGCCATTGCCTGACATAAGAGAAATCTCCCGTTCGCCTGATTTACCGCCCAGCAAAACACCAACACGGCCTAAAGACTTAAGATCTAGGCCAGCCAAGCTGGACTTAACGCGATCACCCCAGGAAATCAAATTAGCACCTACCTTAGACATGCTTCGCCTCCGACAACGTATGTGGCAAAGCAGAAATTGATCCCGCACCCATCGTAATTAAGACATCTCCATCTTTTAGAACTTGACTTAACTTTTCTGACATCTCCGCAACATTTGCAGCATAAGCAACTGCGCTCGAATCTAATAAGGCTTTAGAATTTTTGTCTTCAGTGATAGCGGCCTTCATCAAACTCTTGCTGTCAGCCCCCGGAATTTTTGCTTCGCCCGCTGGATACACATCGGTCAGCACTAAAGCATCAAAATTTTTGAGAACTTGAACAAACTCGCCAAAGCAATCACGCGTTCTAGTGAAGCGGTGCGGCTGGAATGCCAATACCAAGCGACGATCTGGGAAGGCACCTCTTGCTGCAGCTAAGGTTGCAGCCATTTCTACTGGGTGATGGCCATAATCATCGATCAAGGTAAAGCTACCACCACCTACCAAGGGAATCTCTCCATAACGCTGGAAGCGACGACCAACACCACTAAAGTCAAACAGTGCTTTCATAATTGCTTCATCACCCACACCCAACTCTGTTGCTATGCCAATAGCAGCTAAAGCGTTGCGAACGTTATGTAAGCCCGGTAAATTCAAGGTGATATTTAATGGGCCCGGCTTATTGCCATGCCTGCGCACAGTGCGGCGATCAACCCTGAAGTGCATTTGAGTACCATCAGCGCGAACATTGCTTGCGCGAATATCTGCATCCTCCGACAAACCGTAGCGAAGTACGGGCTGAGATACGAATGGAATGATGTCGCGCACATTAGCATCATCAATACAAAGCACTGCCACACCATAAAAAGGCATGCGCTGAATGAACTGAACAAATGCCTGCTTCAATCGAGCCATATCGTGCTGATAGGTGTCCATATGATCAGCATCAATATTGGTTACCACTTCCATGGCCGGAAATAATTGCAAGAAAGAGGCATCTGATTCATCTGCCTCGACCACAATAAAATCTCCCTGACCTAAGCGCGCATTGGCGCCTGCGGAATTGAGTTTGCCGCCAATCACAAATGTGGGATCTAGACCACCTTCAGCTAAAACGGATGCAACCAAGCTGGTAGTAGTTGTTTTGCCGTGTGTGCCAGCAATTGCAATGCCCTGTTTCAGGCGCATCAACTCACCCAACATGACTGCGCGCTGAATCACTGGTACCTTCGCCGCGCGTGCAGCCAAAACCTCTGGATTATTGCCTGCAACAGCAGTAGAAATCACTACCGCCTCTGCCGTACCAATATTTTTAGGGTCATGCCCAATATGAATGACTGCGCCCAAATCTCTAAGGCGTTTAGTGACTGCGCCATCCGCTAAGTCTGACCCTGAAACTTGGTAACCCAAGTTCAACAGTACTTCAGCGATGCCGCTCATGCCAGCACCACCGATACCGACGAAGTGAATTTGCTGAACGATATGCTTCATATTCCTACTCCCGCACAATCTGCGCATACCTCAGCTACACGCTGGGTAGCGTGTGGTTTTGCTAAAGCATGCGCACGTAATGCCATCTCTTTTAATTCTGTGCGATTAAAGTTCTGAATCATCATTGCTAAATCTTGCGGGTTTAGTAATGGCTGCGGCAATAAAACCGCTGCGCTGGCATTTGATAAAAATTGCGCATTCGCAGTTTGATGATCATCAATTGCAAATGGGAAAGGAATAAGACAAGAGGCAACGCCACAAGCTGCTATTTCAGAAACTGTCATGGCGCCTGAACGACAAATCACCAAATCGGCTTGTGCATATGCAGCGGGCATATCATCAATAAAAGGACGAATATCTGCTGTTACACCTAAGTCAGCATATCGCTTCTGCAGGTCAGCCAAATGCCTATCACCCGCCTGATGAACGACTTTGGGACGTGACTCCACTGGAATTAATGCCAGAGCAGCCGGAATATTTTCATTAAGGGCAGCAGCACCCAAGCTACCACCTACGACCAAGATAGATAAAGGCCCTTGGCGCCCTTCATATCGATCCGCAGGTGCCAACATATGATCAAACTCTTCGCGAATAGGATTGCCCACCCACTCTGCGTGCGCCATCGTATCTGGAAACCCAGTTAAGGTCCGCATAGCAATTTTGCTCAGCGCACGATTGGCACTTCCAGCTACCGAATTAGATTCATGCAGAACCAATGGGCGCTTCAATAATTTAGATACCAAACCACCAGGGAAAGTAATGTAACCGCCCATTCCTAAAACAACATTCGGTTTTAGGCGACGCATAATCTTCCAGCTTTGATAGCAAGCACGCATGAGATTCATGGGCAACATCAACTTTGCTTTTAATCCCTTGCCACGCAGGCCGCCGAACTCGACCGCCTCAAATGGAAAGTTGCAAGACTTCACGAGGCGATACTCCATGCCAGCTTTATTACCTAACCAAGAGACGTTCCAACCGCAAATCCGCAAATATTCAGCGACAGCGAGGCCTGGAAAGATATGTCCACCAGTGCCACCAGCCATCACCAAGATTGAGGGTTTAGTCAAAGCTTCCCTCCACGCATGAGGATGCGGTTTTCAAAATCAATTCGCAACAACATTGCTACAGCGACAGCATTCATCAAAATTCCAGAGCCGCCATAACTTACCAATGGCAAAGTAAGGCCTTTGGTTGGTAACAACCCAAGGTTCACACCCATATTGATGAAAGCCTGCCAACCAATCCAAATGGCAACGCCCTTAGCTGCAAGTCCTGCAAAGCTACGATCCAACTGCAAAGCAGTGCGGCCAATTAAGAAGGCGCGACGCACGATCCAATAAAACAAGAAGATCACCACCACCACACCAACAAATCCTAACTCTTCGCCAATCACAGCCATGATGAAATCGGTATGCGCTTCTGGTAAGTAGTGCAGTTTTTCTACGCTACCGCCAAGTCCTGTACCAAACCATTCGCCACGACCAAATGCCATTAATGAATGGGTTAACTGATAGCCTTTATTGGCGGCGTTATCTACTTGCCATGGATCCATAAAGGCCAACATGCGTCCCCGACGGAATGGGGAAAGCGCAATCATCGTTGCACCACTCATCAACCCAACCAGAATCAAACCGCCAAATAACTTGGCATTAATACCGCCCAAAAAGAGGATGCCAAATGCAATCAAGGCAACTACTACGAATGCACCCATATCTGGCTCAGCCATCAACAGACCACCTACCAGAGCAACTGCAATACCCATCGGTAGCATGCCCTTCACAAAGGAATGGAGATACTCCTGGCGTTGAACGGTATAACTTGCTGCAAATATCACAGCAGCAAATTTCATCAACTCAGATGGCTGAAAATTCATCAAGCCCAGAGGAATCCAACGCTTCGCACCATTCACACCCTTGCCTACACCAGGAATTAGAACGGCGATCAGTAATAAAACGGTAAACCCAAAAATGACTGGTGAATAACGATCCCATACTTTAGTAGGTATCTTAAAAGCCCAGATACCGACACCAATCGCAATCACCAAAGAAATCACGTGACGAATGAGAAAGAAGTTACTACTGTAATTTGCATACTTCGGTCCATCGGCCAAAGTAATGGAAGCCGAGTACACCATGACTAAGCCAATCAAGGTCAAGGATAAGACCGCCCACACAAGTAACTGGTCATATTCCATCATGCGCGAACGGGTTTGCTCTACACCTGAAACAGCATCTCGCAATCCAGTGCGGAAGTTATCGATTCCACCCCTTGAAAAATTCCAGAAGCGATTTAGGCCAAGTCGATTTTCAGGAAAGAATTTTTCTTTTAAGCTCATACCTGGACTCCTTCAAAGCGCATGCCTAGCTCTTCAACCTCTGCAGCAAATACTTGAGCACGCTCAACATAATCATGGAACTGATCTAAGCTTGCACAGGCTGGTGAGAGTAATACCAAGTCTCCTGATACAGCTTTTGAGGCAGCAGCCTGAACTGCAGAAATTAAATCGCCACAATTTGTACTTTGAATTTCTGAGCCAAGAGCTTCGCCAATTGCAGCGCCATCTTTACCGATTAGGAATGCGCCCTTCACAAAACGTAACGCGGGTTCACGTAGCGGACTGAAATCCTGGCCTTTGCCATCGCCACCAGCAATCAACCAAATTCGCTTGCCAGACTCGTTGCTACCCAAGCCATTCAATGCGGCGACAGTCGCACCTACATTAGTGCCCTTGCTGTCATCTACATATTGAACATCTTTAACAATCGCAATACTTTGCACACGATGTGGCTCACCATGGTAATCACGCAAGCCATGTAACAGCGCATTCATAGGTAAATTAGCAGCACGTGCTAAGGCCAGGGCTGCAAGCGCATTTAATGCATTATGTCGGCCACGTATTCTTAAGGCGTCAGCTGGAATAAGGCGCTTGAGGCGCAACGGCTCCTCTTCTTCAACTACTGCAGATTTACGACGACGCTTAGGCTTGGGCTCAACATCCTCATCTACTTCAGCCCATACCAGCCAATCTATTCCGCCCGCGCGTAAGTCATGCTCAATTCCAAAAGCGCCTTGCTCATCTGGGCGATTTGAGCCAAAGGTCACAATGGCTCTCTCTGCTTTTTGCTCTTCAGACAGCAGCCCCATTACAAGAGAATCATCACGATTCAGAATACAAACTGTATCAATACCAAATATCCGTGACTTAGCTTGTACATATGCTTGCATGTCGCCATGCCAATCTAAATGGTCTTGAGTAATATTCAACACTGTTGCTGCCGTAGCATTCAAAGTATGGGTATAGACCAACTGAAAACTAGATAGCTCCAAGACCCAAACATCCGGCATATCTACGATTTGATCGGCAATATCCAAGCAGCTCATGAGCTTGTCTAATGCTGCAGGACTAATATTTCCTGCAACAGCAACTTTCTTGCCTGCACGCTCACAGAGTTGCCCAGTTAATGCGGTGGTAGTTGTTTTGCCGTTAGTACCAGTGACAGCCAATACTGCAGCTGCGTAACTCAACTCTTGCGCTTGCGCCATACGACTTAATGCAGAAATTGCGCGGGCAAAAAATTCAATCTCACTCCACACATCGATTTCAGCCTGCTCAGCCTTAACCAAGAAAGCATAGGTTGGGTCTTGCACCGGAGAAAGTCCCGGGCTAATGCCAATCACGTCAATATTCTTAAGTAAGCCTTCATCCAGGGGGCCAAAACAAAGATCCTTGAGGCCAGCAATCCGAAGCTCTTCCAGCCAAGTATTTTGACGCACAGTAAAAGAGGATTGCTCACGCGTATCCGCTAAGCGGACTTCGGCACCATTTCGCAGGCACCACTTCGCCATAGCTACTCCAGACTCACCCAATCCCAAGATAAGGAATCGGTTCGGAGCTTGGTAACCTTCATCACTCATGAAGGCTGCATTTGCAAAGGTATTTTCTAAAATCAACATATTTACTTTTGGTTCACCGTAACTTCAAGCTAGATAAGCCAATTAAGACTAGGAGGATGGTAATAATCCAGAAACGCACAACCACTTGCGTCTCCTTCCAACCACCCAATTCAAAATGGTGATGCAATGGCGCCATCCGGAAAATGCGACGACCCTCTCCAAAATGCTTTTTAGTGAGCTTGAACCAAAATACTTGCATCATTACCGAAACAGTCTCAGCAACAAAGATGCCGCCCATCACAAACAACACGATTTCTTGACGAACAATCACAGCGATAGTGCCAAGGGCTCCGCCCAAAGCGAGCGCGCCCACATCACCCATAAATACTTGTGCTGGGTGTGTGTTAAACCAAAGGAAGGCTAAGCCAGCACCGCCCATAGCTCCACAGAAAATCATGAGTTCACCAGCGCCTGGTATGTAAGGGAAGAGGAGATACTTTGCATAAATCGCATTACCCATCACATAAGCAAAAGCACCCAAAGCAGCCCCTACCAAGATCACTGGCATGATGACAAGGCCATCTAGACCATCGGTTAAGTTCACTGCATTACTACTGCCTACGATTACTAAGTAACTCAAAATAATGAAGCCCATCACACCCAATGGATAGCTCACTTCTTTCATAAAGGGCAACAGCAAGTTGGTTTTTGCAGGCAGATCTAAAGCAAATCCACTTCTTAACCATTCATAAAATAATTGCAATACTTTTAGGTTATTTACTTCAGAAACGGAGAATGCAAGATAGATAGCGGCAAATAAACCAATTAGTGTTTGCCAGAAGAACTTCTCTCTTGAAGCCATTCCTTTAGGATCTTTGTAGACTACTTTGCGATAGTCATCTACCCAGCCAACTAAACCAAAACCAAAAGTCACAATCATCACAATCCAAATAAATCGATTGCTGAGATCGGCCCACAACATGCATGAGATAAAGATACCGATCAAAATCAAAACACCACCCATAGTTGGGGTGCCTGATTTCACTAAATGGGTTTGTGGCCCATCAGTGCGGACTGCTTGTCCCATTTTCAGGGCGCTTAATTTACGAATCACCCAAGGTCCCGCAGCTAAACCAATCAATAATGCAGTAACCGTTGCCATCACCGCTCTAAAAGTGATGTAGTTAAATACCCGGAAGAATCCGAAATCATCTTGCAACCATTGCGCCAACATTAAGAGCATGTTTTAGCCTCCTCTAACAAGGCCTGCACTACACGCTCCATGCGCATAAACCGTGAACCTTTAACCAAAATATTTAAGTGCTGATTGCTGCCGCTAGACTGGGCATGCAAAGCATCTCTTAATTGCATAATGAGACTATCCATATCAGCAAAATGAGTTGCACTAGATACAGTCGCACTATTACCAACAACCTCGTTAAATCCCTGAAGAGCAAATTGGCATTGCTCCCCCAAAGCAAATAGTTTTGAGATTCCTTGTTCAGCAGCATAGGCACCAACTTCACGATGAAACTCGGGGCCCTGATTGCCAACCTCACCCATATCACCCAAAATCAACCAAGATAAATTACCCGATTGCTTTAAAGCATCGATGGCAGCTCTTACGGAATCCGGGTTAGCGTTATAGCTATCGTCAATTAAGGTGTGATTTGAATCAATCACTTTTGCCTGCATACGCCCATTTACTGGTGAGAATGATTCAAGACCCTGCTTAATCTTTTCAAGACTTATACCTGCTGCGATACCAACCGCACTCGCAGCCAAGGCATTGCGAACATTGTGACTACCCAATGTATTTAATTGAACTTCGGTAGCCCCTTGTTCAGTTTTAATCTGTACATGCCCATTGCTTAGCAAACTTCCGGTCACAGCAGCCGAAACCTTAGACTGAGCAGACAACAAAACAAAATCAATGACTTTTCGACCAGCAGCAGCCTGGCGCCAAACATTTGAAAATTCTGAGTCTGCTGGGAATACAGCAATACCATCAGTTGGTAAAGCACGAATAGCATCTGAATGCTCTTCTGCTACCGCCGCTACTGTGGCCATGAACTCTTGATGCTCGCGCTGGGCATTATTAATTAATGCGATATTTGCTTGCGCAATCGCAGCTAACTGCGCTGTTTCACCAGGATGATTCATACCAAGCTCAACCACGGCAAGGCGATCCGTTGTGCGCAATTTCAACAGTGTCAGTGGCAAACCAATATCGTTATTCAGATTTCCCTTGGTAACCAAAGTATTTTGTTCGCCCACTGCGGCTTTAAAAATTGAAGCAATCATCTCTTTAACGGTAGTCTTACCATTGCTGCCAGTAACCAATGCCAAAGGAATGGGGTGATTAGCCCGCCATGCTTTTGCTAAATTTCCTAAACCAATACGCGTGTTTGAAACGCAAATAGCAGGTAAGTCCGGCGGGCATTTATCTTGCGAACTAACTAAGGCAGCACTGGCGCCTGCCTTAGTCACATCGGATAAAAAGTCATGTGCATCAAAGCGCTCACCAACTAAAGCGACAAATAATTCATTGCGATCGATCTGGCGACTGTCAGTACCCACTCGAGAAACAGAGATTTCCTGGGAACTCTGTACAGATGTATTTAGCAATTTACTTCCAGGCAACATTGCCTGTACTTGTGCAAGGGTGGTCATGATAGACATCAGGCTCCACCTCCAGCGGCTAAGCGAATATGCTCTTGATCAGAAAAATCAAATTTCTTACCATTAGTTTCTTGAGTAGTTTCATGACCCTTGCCAGCAACCAAGACAATATCGCAAGCATCCGCATGACGAATTGCTGCCATGATGGCAGATGCACGATCGGCTATAACTTGAACGTTCTGTGCATCCTTGCTAATACCACCGCGCACCATCTCCATAATGGCTTGTGGATTTTCAGAACGAGGGTTGTCGCTTGTAATTAGAATATGGTCGGCATTGCGCTCTGCAACAGCACCCATTAGCGAACGCTTACCAGCATCACGATCACCGCCACAACCAAAGACACACCAAATTTTTCCACCGCGCTGCTCAGCAATAGGACGTAATGCTTGTAAGGTTTTCTCCAAAGCATCTGGGGTATGCGCGTAATCCACAACTGCTAACAAGCCCTCTTTCTTTTGAGATTTACCCAAAGGAATTAACTCCATACGGCCAATCACTGGATTTAATTGGCTCACTTTTTGAGCGGCTACTTCCAAGCTCATACCCTGTGAAAGTAATACCGTCCACACCGCAAGCGCGTTACTTAAATTAAACTCACCTAGCAAAGGAATATGCAATTGAGCACTTCCCACTCCATTAAAAATGAAGCTTGCGTTGTAACCCGCTCCACTCAGTAGGATATCTTTTGCATAGATACGGAATAAACGATCACCAAATTTTTCAAATCCTTGGAACGCGGATTGAGACAATGCATATGCCCAGACCTTCAAGCCCTCTTTTGCCAACAAGTTCATGGCAAGCTCACGACCAAAAGCATCATCCAAGTTAATCACTGCGTGCTCAAGGCCGGTTTGCTGAAATAACTTAGCCTTTGCCTCGGCGTAATCAGCCATGCTGCCGTGGTAATCCAAATGATCCTGCGTCAGATTCGTAAAGACTGCACAGTGAATATCTGTTCCAGCGATTCTCGCTTGATGCAAAGCATGCGAAGATACTTCCATCGCCACTTGTTTTGCTTCAGCGCTACGTAACTCTGCTAGCTGCGTTTGTAATTTAGGTGCATCTGGAGTGGTGTAGCCAGTTTGAACCAATGCACTAGGGAACCCAGTACCTAGGGTGCCCAAAACTGCAGTGCGATGACTACTTGTATCTAAAGCCTGAGCCAACCATTGTGTGATGCTAGTTTTGCCATTAGTGCCAGTAACACCAATGATTTTTAATGCTTTACTCGGATGGCCATACCATTGCGCACATAGCTCACCCGCTTTTGTAGCAAGATGTTCAACAGCAAAACATTGTGGATGATCTAAATATTGCTTACCCGTACCCGCTGGATCGAAGACCACAGCGGCTGCACCACTCTCTAATGCCGCCTCAATAAATTGACGACCATCACGCAAAGCATTGCCATGACCTACAGGGTAGGCAAAAAAGATATCGCCAGACTGAATCTGGCGACTATCCGCACATACTTTTGCGGAGAAGTTCGCTAAAGTATGTAAGTGGTAAATCAAATGATTGGTGTCTATTTTCAAATCCACCCTCATCGCTTCAAAACCACATGTTGAGCGTGTGCAGCTGCTGGCCGAATTTCTTCTGGGGCTTTATCTTCCAACACCATTTGCTTAACTTTGTTGTCTGGCAAGACGTTTAATGAACGCAGCGTCTCCCCAACAATTGTCGAGAATACGGGTGCTGCAACATCACCTCCGTAGTAGCTCCCCCCAGTAGGCTCATCGATCATAACCGCCACCGAGATACGTGGCTCACTAATAGGCGCGATACCAGCAAAATACGCTAAGTATTTATTTCCATAACCTTTTCCTACAATCTTGTGTGCAGTGCCCGTTTTACCACCTACGCGATATCCATCCGCCTGAGCTTTGACAGCCGTTCCACCAGGCTGAGTGACCGTCTCCAACATTTGACGCATTTCAGTTGCAGTTTTGGCTGAGATCACTCTGGTTCCAGGCTTAAATTCGGGGCTGCGCTCAATCGTGATGGGCACCAACTCCCCATCACGGGCAAAGATCGTATAAGCGCGAGCCACTTGAAATAATGAACCTGATAAGCCGTATCCAAATGCAATGCGCGCTTGATCGCTTGCCACCCATTTTGAATAAGGATGAAGAGTGCCAGCCACTGCGCCACGAAACCCAATTTTTGGAGTCTGGCCAAAGCCAACGGCGCTATACATATCCCACATCTCTTCAGGCGTGAGGTAATTCATTGCAATCTTGGCGGCGCCAATATTGCTGGATTTTTGAATCACTTGCGCTATAGTTAAATTGCCGTTGGGATGTGTGTCAGTAATTGGCTTTTTGCCAACTAAATAACTCGCACCAATTACCATGTTCGTGGTGGGTGTGATTGCACCCTTCTCTAAAGCAGCTGAAACTGTAAATGGCTTAATCGTAGAACCAGGCTCAAACATATCTGTCAATGCCCGATTGCGCAGTTGCTCTCCCGTGAGATATCTGCGGTCATTTGGGTTGTAGCTTGGGTAATTTGCAAGAGCTAAGATTTCGCCAGACTGAGTATCAATCACAACAGCACTGCCTGCTTTTGCGTGATGTTCCTCGACCGCACTCTTTACTGCGTTATAGGCAATATATTGAATCTTACTGTCAACTGATAACTGCAAATCCTTACCGTTTTGAGGCAAGCGATCAATGCCCACTTCCTCAACTACACGCCCCAGCCGATCAACGACCACACGACGTTGCCCAGTGTGACCAGCTAGCTGCTCTTCTCTTGAATACTCTATTCCTTCTTGGCCAAGATCATTCACATTTGTAAAGCCAACCACGTGCGCCATCGCCTCACCTTCTGGGTAGAAGCGACGATATTCATTATTTAAACCAATGCCAGGGATCTCTAGCTGTTTAATTTGCTGCGCTACAACTGGATCAACTTGACGCTTTAAGAAAACCTGCTTACGCTCTTCTTTCAACTTTTTGCGCAGATCAGATTCGCTCATTTGCAAAAGACTTGCCAATTTCTGCACTTTGTCTGCGGCTAAATCATCTGGAACGGTATCGTTATAGGCAATCACCGACTTGGCTTCCAAGCTCGTTGCAATCACTTGGCCGTTACGATCCAAAATTTTTCCGCGACTAGCGGGTAGCTCTAATTCGCGCTGAGTACCACGCACACCTTTAGCTTCATAGAACGCATTTCCTGGACCCTGAATCCAAAATGCTCGTAGCAGCAACATCATGAATACAAAGAACAAAAGGAATAGCATCAAACGCGACCGCCACATTGGCAGGCGTAAAACTAAATTTGGCGTAGTAGAGAAGCCAACCGGTCTCATTTCGCCTCCTTAAGATACAAGGTGCGCTCAGGAGAAATCGGAGACATATGTAATTGATTGCGAGCGACGTCGCGAATACGTGCAGACTTCGATAAATTCCGCTGCTCATACTCTAAGCGCAACCAGTCTTGGTTTAACTTACGCTCTTCTATCTGCGCGCGCTCTTGAAGGATGAATAATTTTCGCGCACGTTGCTGAGCCGCAACCAGCGATAGGGCGCAAATCAATAGCAATGCGAGCAGAGTCAAGGTAGCGCGATTCATGCGGATACTCCCATGCGCTTTTCAGCCACACGCATGATTGCAGAGCGGGCACGAGGATTCTCAGATACCTCAGCATCGCTTGGCTTAACTCGACCAATAATTTCTAGGGCGCTTTGTGGCAAGTCTTTTTCGCGTACCGGTAACCCGCGGGGCACTTCGACTTTTGCATGCGCTTGCATAAACTGCTTCACGATGCGGTCTTCTAACGAATGAAAACTAATCACTGCAAGTCTTGCGCCGGGCTTTAATAATTTCAAAGCCGCCTTTAAACCAAGCTCTAAATCTTCTAACTCTCGATTAATAAAAATACGCAATGCCTGGAAGGTTCTTGTTGCGGGATCTTGACCAGCCTCGCGCGTACGCACTACGCCCGCAACTAGACTTGCCAACTGAGTAGTTGTTTTGGGGGAAAGCCCTTCTTCTCGCTTAGCCACAATGGCTTTTGCGATCTGAAATGCAAAGCGCTCTTCTCCGTAAGTCTTAATCACGTGAGTGATTTCCTCCGGTGGGGCCTGCTCCAACCACTCTGCTGCAGTTAAACCATGGTCGGTATTCATGCGCATATCGAGCGGACCTTCTCGACGAAATGAAAATCCCCGATGCGCTTCGTCCACTTGGGGTGAACTGATCCCCAAATCCAACAAAATTCCATCGACCGATTCCGCTTCCGCGTACTGGTCCATCTGCGCAAAACTGTCGTGCACAATTTTTAAACGTGGATCGTTGATTTTTTGCGCCACTGCAATCGCATCCAAATCTTTGTCGAAAGAAATCATTCGCGCCGAAGGATTCAACTCCTTGAGCAAGGCTTGTGTATGACCGCCGCGCCCGAAGGTTCCATCGATTACCAAAATTTTGTTTGCTGCACTTTGATTTTGAATCAGCGGACCGCCAACTAGCGCCGTCACCGCCTCGGCCAGTAACACTGGGCGATGAGTTATGTTCATGGCACCCTGTCATCAAAAATTAAATTGCTTAAGTGCTTCAGGCATGCCTTGCGCAATCGCAGCCTGTTCTTTTGCAGCGTATGTAGCCGCATCCCACAATTCCAAGTGACTTCCCATCCCAAGCAATATCACTTCTTTTTCAATGCCAGCTGCAGCACGCAACTCTGGACTTACCAGTACGCGACCGGCACTATCCAAGTCCATTTCTGCTGCGTTACCTAAAAAAATACGGCGCCACCAATGGGCATCCATCGGAAGTTGCGCAACTCTTGCTCTGAAGGTTTCCCACTCAGGCCTGGGAAAGAGAAGCAAGCAGCCATCGGGGTGTTTTGTGAGCGTGATGCGGCCCTCGCCTTGTACCAACAAGGCGTCACGATGCTTAGCCGGCACAGACATGCGACCTTTTGCATCTAAATTGAGAGCTGACGCACCTTGAAACACCATTTACCCCACTTTTTCACACTTCCTCCCACTTTAGAGGATCGCACTAATAGGGTCAAGTGTTTTTAGGAGTGTTTTTAGGAGTTTTTTTAGGAATTTCTCTAGTGTTTACAAACACTTAGCGTCATGTGTTGAGAAAATGGTGATAATAAAATAGCTACTTGAAACAATGGCTTGGAAAATATACTTAAGAATAGATCTTAGCTATTGCACTAGATAATGCCTAAATATACTGTATTTAAAAACAGTAATACGTAAAAAAATATCTCAAAAATTAATCAGAGATGAGTTTTGAGAATTAAAACCTATTTCCGTATTAAATTTTGTAAGCAGTGGTGGTCATTATCTTAGACATCGCCTGCATTATTTTTTGAATGGGTTCTGGCAAATTTGCACCGCCAGCATTTTTTGCAGCTTGTCCGTGAGCAATTTCATCAATGCGCATTTGATCCACAATTGCACGAGATCGTTGATCTTCTTTTGGCAATTTTTCGAGATGACTTTCCAAGTGATTCTCGACTTGTTTTTCTGTTTCAGCAACAAAACCTAAACTCCACTTATCGCCCGCTAAGCCTGCTGCCAAGCCAATTGCAAAGGATCCCGCATACCAAAGTGGATTGAGATAACTAGTGTGTGACCCGAGCTCTTGAAGACGATTTTCACACCATGCCAGATGATCCATTTCTTCTTGCCCAGAGTGATCTAACATCTCCTGAATTTCAGGATTTCGAGCAACTAATTTTTGCGATTGATACAGCGCTTGTGCACAAACTTCACCCACATGATTGACTCGCATGAGTCCTGCTGCATGTTTGCGCTCGACAGTATCCAAACCGGAATTACCTCGAAAATCAGATCCTGGAGTCGGTCTATGGGCATGAGCACCTCCGACCACCGACCGAAGGGCGGTATCAAACTCCAGAATGAGGCGATCTATTGGAGACATCCGCGTGGAAAACTAAACCAAAACCTCTGCTTTACAGCTTTGTTTAGTTTTTAACCCCAACTCTGCCAAGAGCTCACGGTCTTGTTCTGCCTCGGGATTACCGGTAGTAAGTAGTTGCTCACCATAGAAAATAGAGTTAGCTCCCGCCATAAAGCACATGGCCTGAACTGCCCTGCCAAGCTCCTGACGACCGGCAGATAAACGTACGCGGGCTTTAGGCATCGTGATCCTAGCAACCGCAATCGTTCTCACAAACTCCAGTGGGTCCAAAGGCTTTTGCTCAGCTAAGGGCGTACCGGCTACTGGCACTAGATGATTGATAGGAACGGATTCTGGGTAGGGGCTCAAATTGGCTAAGCGAGCCAAAAATGCGGCGCGCTGCTGTCTAGACTCGCCCATGCCGACAATACCGCCACAACAAACCGACATGCCAGCGGCGCGGACATTGGAAATCGTATCCAAACGGTCTTGGTAGCCTCTGGTTGAGATCACAGAACGGTAGAAATCTTCGCTGGTATCTAAGTTATGGTTATAAAAGTCTAGGCCAGCCTCTTGCAGTGCCTGGGCTTGATCCGCCTCCAGCATGCCTAAGGTGGCGCAGGTCTCCAGACCCAAGGCTTTTACGCCCTTGATCATGGCAGTCACTTTTTCAATATCGCGGTCTTTGGGTTCGCGCCATGCGGCACCCATACAGAAACGGTTAGAACCGGCGGCTTTAGCAGCTTTGGCAGCCTCTAAGACCTCTTCTAAGCCCATTAACTTCTCAGCCTTAACGTCGGTGTCATAACGAGCAGCTTGAGGGCAATAACCACAATCCTCAGGACAACCGCCCGTCTTAATTGACAACAAAGTGGCTAATTCAACATCACCCTCTGGGAAATAGGCTTTATGAGTCTCTTGAGCCTTCAACATCAATTCATTCAAAGGAAGTGCAAATAAGGCTTGAATTTGAGCCACTGACCACTCGCCAGTTGCCTCTCCCCCTGCGCTTACGCCCTGATGCAAATCCGCTTTAGATTTGAATTGGGTTAAGGGTTTTTCAACGGTTTGAGTGTCCTGCATGGGTAAATTCCAGAAAATGAGGGGATTCAAGGCATAAACATAACAGATACAGGCCTGAATTTGGAAAAACTAGTGGTCAAATATCAAACATGAAGGTTATTTCTGATTTAAATCAAGCCCCCCTCGTTAATCGCAGCCTTGCAGCCGTCTGGCATCCATGCACGCAGATGAAACAGCATGAGTCCTTTCCACTGGTTGCCATTACAAAAGGTAAGGGTGCCTGGCTCTATGACGAAAACGGAAAAGCCTTACTCGACTCCATTAGTTCTTGGTGGACCAATTTATTTGGCCACTCCAACCCACGCATCAATCAAGCCATTACCACGCAACTCGAAAAAATTGAGCATGTAATGCTCGCCGGATTTACGCATGCGCCCGTAGTAGAGCTATCTGAAAAACTGTCTGCACTCACCAATCACCATTTAGGCCATGTCTTTTATGCCTCCGATGGTGCGTCTGCAGTAGAAATAGCGCTCAAGATGAGTCACCACTACTGGCAACTCAACGGCAAACCACAAAAGAAGAAATTTGTTTGCTTGGAAAATGGTTATCACGGGGAAACACTTGGTGCATTAGCAGTAACGGATGTTGCTATTTTTCGGGACGCCTATGGATCGTTATTGCAAGATGTCTTTACCATTACATCACCTGATGCACGCAAAGCAAAAGCTGGTGAGAGCGCAGAAGATGTAGCAAGATATGCAGCAAAACAACTCGAAGAATTATTTGTAAAAAAACATGGCAATATTGCTGCCATTATTGTCGAGCCTTTGGTGCAGTGCGCAGGGCAAATGGCCATGCACTCTTCCGAGTATCTACGTTTAGTCAGGGATTTATGTGATCGCTACGAAGTACATCTGATTGCAGATGAGATTGCGGTGGGCTGTGGGCGGAGTGGCAAGTTCTTTGCCTGTGAGCATGCTGGTATCTGGCCAGACTTCTTAACCCTGTCCAAAGGAATTAGCGGCGGCTATCTTCCACTGTCACTCTGCCTTACGACAGACCAGATATATCAAGCTTTTTATGGCGATCAAATCCAGCAAGGGTTTTTACATTCTCATTCTTATACCGGTAACCCACTAGCGTGTGCTGCCGCACTGGCTTGTTTAGAGATTTTCGAAACTGACAAAGTATTAGAAAAAAATATTGAGCGCTCAAAGGATTTAGCAAATGCATTTGCGTGGGCAAAAACGGATTCCCGCATTGAGCATTGGCGCCAGCAAGGAATGATCTTGGCATTCGATATTAAAAATGAGTTTCTGAAAAAGCCTAAGATGTTTGCGCGAACGATGTTCTCAAACTGTTTAAGCGAAGGTGTATTGATTAGACCAATCGGCAATACTATCTACGTCATGCCACCGTATATTTTGTCTGCAGCAGAAACCATTCAACTAGGTCATGCCGTGCAAGCTGCCCTTGAGAAAACCCTGGCATGACGAGCGCATATCAAGCCTTAAAGTTGGCGCAAGAGCAGATTGCAGATCTTGAGTCGCAATTACTCAAACGCAAACTCAGAGCAACAGAATCTCCATGCGATACCAAAGCTTTAGTTGATGGACGCGAGCT
Source organism: Polynucleobacter sp. MWH-Adler-W8 (assembly GCF_001889925.1). NCBI lineage: Bacteria > Pseudomonadati > Pseudomonadota > Betaproteobacteria > Burkholderiales > Burkholderiaceae > Polynucleobacter > Polynucleobacter sp. MWH-Adler-W8. Next base: position 218,256 of record NZ_LZFI01000005.1, read on the forward strand.
CAAAGCATTTTGTAGCAATGACTATTTAGGACTAGCAAACCATCCTGCGTTAATTCAAGCGCTTACTGAAGGCGCTCAGAAGTATGGGGTAGGCAGTGGCGCCTCCCATCTCATTAGCGGCCACAGCAGGGCTCATGAGCTGCTTGAAAACCAATTGGCCTCTTTTCAAAAGCAACACATTCCGAATGCGCGCGCCCTATTTTTTAGTACCGGCTATCTCGCCAACCTTACCGCCATCACAGGTCTAGCGAGACTTGCGCCACAAAAATCCACCAGCATTTATTCTGCAAAGCTCAATCATGCCTCTTTAATTGATGGCATTCGTTTAGCGGCTGCTCAGACTCAAGCAAATGTCGTGCTGTTTGAACATACGCATCTTGACTCATTAAATGAATTACTGAAAACAGATCAACATCCACTAAAGATTATTGTTGCTGATGGCGTCTTTAGTATGGATGGTGACCTCGCTCCAGCAAAAGAATTATTAAAGCTTGCTGAGCAATACGATGCACTATTGCTTGTGGATGATGCTCATGGTTTCGGAGTATTGGGCAAACAAGGTCATGGCATTTTGGAGCAGGAAAAGATCTGCTCTGATCGCCTAATTTATATTGGCACTCTTGGAAAAGCTGCAGGCGTCAGCGGCGCCTTTGTTTGTGCACAAGCCACTTTTATTGAGTGGCTCATTCAAAAGGGTCGCCCTTTCATTTACAGCACCGCAACGCCACCTGCGATAGCGCATACACTCTCAAAGAGCTTGAAAATCATTGAAGGGGACGAGGGCAGCAAGCGCCGCACTCAACTCAATAAACTGATTCGCATCTGGCAAGATGAAATGCAATTTTCTCAATGGGAAAAGGTGTCTTCTTGTACCGCCATTCAGCCCGTCATTTTGGGCAGTAATGCCAATGCTCTGCTCGCCGCTAAGTTACTTGATGATGCTGGCTATTGGATTCCAGCCATTCGCCCTCCTACCGTACCCAATGGTAGCGCAAGATTACGCATTACATTCTCTGCAAACCATAGCGAATCAGATTTGCGTCAGCTCATTGGTGCTTTGAAAGCCATTGAGCAAGCAGTCATTCAAAAGGGTTCTCATGAGTAAGTCCACGGGCCTTTTTGTCACTGGCACAGACACCGAGGTTGGAAAAACGTTGGTGAGCGGTGCTCTCATTCTGAAATTGCGCGAACAGGGAATCAATGCGATTGGTTTTAAACCGGTTGTTGCTGGAACTTATCAAGATGCACAAGGCCACACTCTGAATGAAGATTTAGAGACGCTGCGCATCGCCTCAAAGCTCAGCTCCAAGGAGTTAAGTTTGTGTCCTTATGTATTAGATCGGCCTGCTGCCCCACATTTAGTAGCGGCACATCAAGGTCTAAAACTTGAAATGAGTGTGATCTTGCAGGGTTTTCAGAACATTCAAAATCAAGCAGATTGCGTTGTAGTTGAAGGTGCTGGCGGCTTAATCGTCCCTCTCAATGATCAGGAAGATTTAGCGATGTTCGCTCAAGAAATTAAATTACCCATCATCCTGGTGGTGGGCATGAAATTAGGCTGCATTAATCACGCCCTCCTAACTTGTGAGGCAATCAAAGCGCGTAACTTAAATATTGCGGGATGGGTAGCGAATACCCTATCCACAGAAATGCCTCTGCTTGAAGAAAATATTCAGACTCTACAAGCCAGAATAGATACCCCATTTTTGGGCCTCATTCCAGAGCTTCCAAAAGAACTCCAAAAAGCCGATAACAGCCCATATTCAATTGAAGCCTTGGGTTTTGCTGCAAAGCACATTCAATTACCCGACAATTAATTTGCGGTAATTTAGCCCAAAAGGCATATCCAAAGACTTTCGGATAAGATGAAGGGATGCATTTATCCCCAGAAATTATTGACTCCGCGGAAGCCATTCAAGAAATTCGACGCAATATTCATGCGCATCCTGAATTGCGTTTCGAAGAAAATCGCACTGCCGATCTAGTTGCGGAAGCGCTTTCTAGCTGGGGAATTGCCGTCTACCGCGGCATGGGAAAAACAGGTGTCGTAGGTCGTTTAGATGGTGACTTAGGCCCCGGAAAAATGATTGGTTTGCGCGCTGATATGGATGCGCTTCCATTGCAGGAGCACAACAACTTTGCTCATGCATCAACAAACCCCGGAAAAATGCATGCTTGTGGACATGATGGTCACACAGCAATGCTACTTGGAGCGGCGCAATATTTATCAAATCACCGCGACTTCAAAGGCACGGTGATTTTTATTTTCCAGCCAGCAGAAGAAGGTGGCGCTGGTGCGAATGAAATGATTAAGGATGGACTTTTCAAAGAGTTTCCATGTGATGCAGTATTTGGCCTGCATAACTGGCCTGGCCTGGCGGAAGGTCACTTTGGTGTTACCTCTGGCCCAATGATGGCCTCAAGCAATACTTTCGAAATTACCATTACCGGTAAAGGCGGTCATGCCGCTTTACCCCACAATAGTGCAGATCCAGTATTTACTGGCGCCCAAGTAGTGCTTGCATTACAAAGCATCATTACACGCAATAAACGTCCTGTGGACGCCGCAGTTTTATCCATCACGCAATTTCATGCGGGTGAAACGAGCAATGTCATTCCGGATAATGCTTTCATCGGCGGCACGGTCCGCACATTCACCTTAGATGTCCTGGATCTCATTGAGCAACGTCTACGAGAAATCGCTCATAGCGTTGCAGGGGCGTTTGATTGCCAAGCAGAAATTACGTTTTCTAGAAATTACCCGCCTCTTATTAATCATGCCAACGAAGTGGAATTTGCAACCGAAGTCATGAGTGAATTGGTTGGCAAGCAGAATGTCAATGCTTCAATCGATCCCACAATGGGCGCGGAAGACTTTGCGTTTATGTTGCTAGAGAAGCCGGGCTGTTACGTATTCTTAGGTAATGGGGACGGCGATCATCGCTCAGTAGGTCATGGCATGGGTCCATGCCACTTACACAATCCCTCTTACGACTTCAATGACTCCTTGATTCCAATCGGCGTGAGCTATTGGGTCAAACTAGCTCAACGCTTCCTAGAAAAAAACTGAGTTCTTTCAAACTTTCTCTTCAGCTATTGAATTAAGAATTGGTAAATTTAGCTGGGCGCTTTTCCATGAACGCAGCCATGCCTTCTTTTTGATCACTCGTTCCAAAGCAAGCATGAAAGAGGCGGCGCTCAAAATGAATACCTTCAGACAAGGTAGTTTCATAAGCAGTGTTGATACTTTCCTTCACCATCATTGCAGTTAACAAAGGCATATCTGCAATTCCTTTGGCAATTGCTTTAACTTCTTTCAGCAAATCTGCTTGTGGGAAGATCCTTGCAACCAAACCGGAGCGCTCAGCTTCAGCGGCATCCATCATGCGGCCCGTCAAAGCTAGATCCATCGCTTTTGCTTTGGATACCGCGCGAGGTAAGCGCTGTGTACCGCCAGCGCCTGGGATAATGCCTAGCTTTACTTCGGGCTGAGCAAACTTAGCATTATCCGCCGCCATGATCGTGTCGCACATCATGGCCAACTCACAGCCACCACCAAGGGCATAGCCAGAGACAGCAGCGATTACAGGCTTACGTACTTTTTTGATCTCTTCCCAGTTACGGGTAATAAAGTCACCGCGATAAACATCTTTTAAACCGTACTTGGCCATTGAAGCAATATCCGCTCCAGCAGCAAATGCCTTTTCAATGCCAGTAACGATCATGCAACCAATATTGTCATCCGCGTCAAATGCCATTAATGCAGCACCAAGCTCTTCCATGAGCTGATCGTTCAAGGCATTTAACACTTCAGGGCGATTCAAAGTAATGGTGGCAACCTTACCATCCACTTCAGTCAAAATAGTTTTGTAGCTCATGAATTTCTTTCGGTGAAAAGTATTAATTAACGTGGCAACAACAACCACATCCTGCCATTTTGTTTCATACGACCTGCCATCTCTCCAGCAGCATCTCCGGATCCCCAATAGTAGTCGGCTCTGACGCCACCCACAATTGCTTTACCCGTATCCTGTGCCATCACCAGCTTTTGCAAAGGCTGACTACTTAATGGTTTGGTGGCTGCTAAAAAGACAGGCGCGCCCAGTGGCAAGGCTTGTAAATCTACTGCAATACTGCGCTCAGCTGTGAGCGGAACACCGAGGGCGCCATTTGGGCCTAAATCAGCAGAGAGATTGCCAGGTAACTCTTTAAAGAAAACAAAACGGGGATTGGCGTTCAGCATTTCATTTACTTGGCCGGGATTTCTTTTAGCCCATTGTGAAATGCCTTGCATCGTCGCTTCACTACGTGTGATTTCTTTGCGATCTAACAACCACTGAGCAAAGGATTTAAAAGGCTGATCATTGGTGCCCGCAAAACCCAGACGCAGGATGCGTCCATCATCAAGACGAATTTTTCCAGAACCTTGAATTTGCATGAACGCTGCTGCTACTGGATCCTGCACCCAAGCAATTTCAGAGCCCTGCAACACACCAGAACTCATTAGCTCGGCACGGCTTGGGCCTGGGTTGGGCTTAGATTTGCGCCAAGCATTAGGGTAGCCGTAGAGCGGCACGTTATAAGCACTCGTACGAGTTTGTGAGCCATTCATTACTGGTTCGTAATAACCCGTGATCAAGCCCGTGTCACTACCGGAGCTATTGCGAATTTCATAAGCTTGAAAATTATTTTCAAAATATTTACGAATAGCCTGCGTGTCACGGCTTGATACATTGGCGGCCTGGGCACACACTGAGCGCCAGTTCACATCAGCACTTTTCTTACGCAAAGCATCGCAACTTTTTAACCAAGCAGGCCAAGCCTGAGACAAGTCGTCTTCCTGCCATCCAGGCAAGGCTTGCCAAGAGACAGCACTAAAGCTTGCAATCGAGGAGCTATAGCTTGATGGCGAAGTGCCAGAACCACTAGAGCGATATCCCGCCCCCCGAGTGGGAGGCGTAGAACATCCAACAATCAAGCTAGTTATGAGGATAGCGAATACACTTAACGGAACTAATTTAAATTTAGAAATCATGATTGCCAATTTACTCGATGAATACCCAATGCTACTGTTTGCTTTCGAAGGCGCTGTTGCCTTAGGACTTTTGTTATTTATTGTTCTTTGGACAGGCAAGGGCAAAAAATAACATTCTCACCACCCTACGTTAATGCAGAGTACGTGGCATCACCAGGGCAAACTCTGGGATAGGGGCCTGAAAGAACTGGGCATCCTCAGTGACACAAAAATACTCCCCACGCATTGTTCCGGCCGGAGTGGGCAAGGTTGCCCAGCTGGTGTACTCAAAGTGCTCTCCAGAGCGTAATAGCGGTTGCTGCCCAACAACGCCCAGACCTCTGACCTCCTGGACATCGTTATCCCCGTCTGTAATGAACCAATGGCGGGCAATTACCTGAATACTGGCAGTCCCCGTATTGCGGATAGTTACCGTATAAGCAAAGGCAAATTGGCGGTTATCGGGGTCAGATTGCTCAGGAAGGTACTGGGCTTTGACCGTAATGCTCATTTCGTGGGGATTCATGGACGAATTCTGCTCCATCCTAAGGCCAACTGCAAGCTAGAATCTAGGGATGGAAAGCCAAAAATCATCCTCAAATAGTCAATTTGTTATTGCCCCATCCATTTTGTCGGCTGACTTCGCCTGTCTTGGTAAGGAAGTTCAAGACGTTTTAGTGGCGGGCGCCGACTGGATTCACTTTGACGTGATGGATAACCACTATGTGCCCAACCTGACTATTGGCCCCTTGGTTTGCGAGGCTATTCGTCCTTATGCAAATAAAGATGGCAAACCTGCGGTGATCGATGTGCATTTAATGATCGAGCCGGTAGATCGTATCGTCCCCGACTTTGCCAAAGCGGGTGCCAATTTAATTAGCTTCCATCCTGAAGCAAGTCCTCATGTCAATCGCACACTGAACTTGATTCGCGATCAAGGATGTCAAGCAGGTCTTGTTTTGAATCCAGCTACACCCCTAGATCATCTCGATCACACATTGGACTTACTCGATCTGGTTTTGCTGATGTCAGTCAACCCAGGCTTCGGTGGCCAGTCATTTATTCCCAGCACCCTCAATAAGATTGCTCAAGTACGCACACGCCTTGATCGCTACCAGACAGAGACTGGTCGACACATTCGTCTTGAGGTAGATGGTGGAATCAAAGTCGATAACATTGCAGAAGTAGCACAAGCAGGCGCAGATACTTTTGTTGCAGGCTCAGCAATATATGCACAAGAAAATTATGCAAAGGTAATTCAAGCAATGCGCACTGAATTAGGAAAGTCAGGAAAAGCGTAATGCAGCTTGCAGAATTTAACGCCCTAGCAAAGCAGGGTTTCAATCGTATTCCCTTGGTCAAAGAGGTTCTGGCAGATCTAGAGACTCCGCTATCACTCTATGTCAAGCTGACTCAAGCATTTGGCAAGACCAATACTTACTTATTGGAGTCTGTTTTAGGTGGCGAGCGTTTCGGCCGCTTCTCCTTTATTGGCCTGCCTGCCAGGACTATTGTCAGAACTGTTGGCACCCCTTCAACACCAGTCAACGAAGTAGTGACTGATGGAAAAGTAGTTGAGACAAATACTGATAATCCACTCGATTTTGTGGATGCTTATTTCAAGCGTTTTAAGGTAGCTTTACAAGCTGACATGCCCCGCTTTTGTGGTGGTCTTGCCGGCTACTTTGGTTATGACACCGTTCGCTATATCGAGTCACGTTTAGCCAAACATCAACTTCCAGATGAATTAGATGTGCCCGATATTCAACTGATGTTGACTGAAGAGTTGGCAGTGATTGATAACGTTGCTGGCAAAATTTATTTGATTGTTTATGCAGATCCGAGCATTGCTAATGCTTTTGAAAAAGCACAAGATCGCTTAAAAGAATTACTCGCTTGCCTCAGTAAGCCAGCAAATATGCCGGCATCTTTACCAAGCGCTAAAACTGAACTCATTCGTAAATTCAAAGTAGCAGATTTTGAAAAGGCAGTACTCAAAACTAAAGAATACATTTTGGCTGGCGATTGTATGCAGGTAGTTATCGGTCAGCGCATTAGTAAGCCATTTACGGACTCACCATTAGCTCTCTATAGAGCTTTGCGTTCGCTCAACCCATCGCCATACATGTATTTCTATGACTTTGGCGATATGCAAATTGTTGGTTCATCTCCCGAGATTTTGGTGCGCCAAGAAAAACGGGCTGCCGAGAAGATTGTGACCATCAGACCACTGGCTGGCACCCGCCCTCGCGGAGTCAATCCACAGGAAGACGAACGTTTAGCCAAGGAACTCTTGGCCGACCCCAAAGAAATTGCTGAGCATGTGATGTTGATTGATTTAGCCCGTAATGACGTGGGCCGCATTGCCAAAACAGGCTCAGTCAAAGTCACCGACTCCATGTCTATTGAGAAATACTCCCACGTTCAGCACATCGTGAGTTCAGTAGAGGGCCATCTTTTGGACAATATGAGCAATATGAATGTATTGCGAGCGACCTTCCCAGCGGGCACCTTATCAGGTGCGCCAAAAATTCGGGCAATGGAAATCATTGATGAGATGGAAATTGTGAAGCGTGGTGTTTATGGTGGCGCAGTGGGTTACCTGTCTTTCTCAGGCGATATGGATGTGGCCATTGCCATTCGTACAGGTGTTATCCGTGATGGCATGCTCCACTCCCAGGCTGGTGCTGGTGTAGTGGCCGACTCTGATCCCGCTGCCGAGTGGAAAGAAACCGAGGCCAAGGCTCGCGCTGTTTTAACTGCAGCAGATTTAGTGCAAGGAGGACTCGATGCTCCTAATGATTGATAACTACGATTCATTTACTTACAACCTTGTTCAGTACTTTGCGGAACTGGGTGAAGAGGTTAAAGTCTTTCGCAATGATGAAATTGCCGTGGAGGATATTGCTAAACTGAACCCCGCGCGCATTTGCATCTCGCCCGGGCCATGCAGCCCTTCTGAGGCAGGTATTTCAGTCGACACCATCAAGCGTTATGCAGGTCAAATTCCAATCCTAGGAGTTTGCCTTGGACATCAAGCTATTGGTGAAGCATTTGGCGGCAAAGTCATTCGCGCCCAAAAAGTCATGCATGGCAAGACTGACAGCATTCATCACACTGGTGTCGGTGTGTTTAAAAATTTGCCCGATCCATTTAAGGTCACTCGTTATCACTCACTAGCCATTGAGAAAAGCTCCTTACCTGCAATGCTTGAGGTAACAGCGACATCATCCGATGGCGAGATCATGGGCGTACGCCATAAAGAGCTAGCGGTTGAGGGCGTGCAATTCCACCCAGAATCTATTCTTTCTGAGCACGGTCACGCCTTACTCAAGAATTTTTTACAAAACAAATAAACAGTCTGCCAACAGCGCCATGTCAATCACTCCGCAAGAAGCCCTCCAACGCTGCATTGAACATCGAGAACTATTTCATGATGAAATGACAGCAATGATGCGACTCATCATGAGCGGTGAAATGGCGCCAGAGTTGGTAGCCGGATTGTTGGTTGCCTTGCGCACTAAAAAAGAAACTGTTGGTGAAATCGCTGCTGCCGCACAAGTGATGCGTGAGTTTGCTACCTCAGTAAAGGTGGATGACCGCAAGCACTTGGTGGATGTGGTGGGCACAGGCGGTGATGGCGCTCATACATTTAATATTTCTACTGCAGCGATGTTTGTGGCTGCGGGAGCGGGTGCAAAGATCGCTAAGCACGGCAATCGCAGCGTGAGCAGCAAATCAGGTAGCGCAGATGTATTAGAAGCGCTTGGCGTAAATCTGGCTTTATCCGCTGATCAAGTCGCCACGTGCATCACTACTGTTGGTGCTGGCTTTATGTTTGCGCCGAACCATCATCCAGCGATGAAGAATGTAGTTCCCATTCGCAAGCAACTCGGTGTCCGGACTATCTTCAATATCCTTGGCCCTCTTACCAACCCCGCTGACGCTAAACGGATTTTGATGGGTGTATTTCATGCTGACCTAGTCGGCATTCAGGCGCGTGTATTACAAGCTTTGGGCATGGAGCATGCGCTCGTTGTGTACGGGCGAGATGGTCTGGATGAAATTTCCTTAGAGGGCCCAACCTTAGTTGGCGAACTTAAAGATGGCATAGTGCGTGAATATGAAATTCATCCAAAAGATTTTGGATTAAATGCCGCGCCCACCAACAGCTTTAAAGTGGCTAATGCTGAAGAGTCCAAGCAGATTGTCTTGGATGTGCTCGATGGCAAACCCGGGCCTGCAAGCGATATCGTCTGCCTTAATGCCGGCGCCACACTATATGTAGCTGGAGTAGCAAAAGACATTGCTAGCGGTATTACCCTGGCTAGAGCAGCCATCACCTCAGGAGCGGCACGTCAAAAGTTAGATACTTTTGTTGTAGCAACCCAATCTCAATAATTGATTATTCATGAGCGATATCCTCGATAAAATTGTTGCCACTAAAAAGATTGAAGTAGCTAGCTGCCTGCAGAAAATATCGCTTGCCAATCAACGTGGGCAAGCTGAAGCCAATAATCGTGATGCCCTTCTAAAGCCAAGAGGCTTTATTCAGGCTATTGAGAACAAGATTTCTGCCGGCAAGGCAGGAGTCATTACTGAAATCAAAAAGGCAAGCCCAAGCAAAGGCATTTTGCGCAATAACTTCGTTCCAGCAGACATTGCCCAGTCCTACGAAAATCATGGTGCAGCTTGTTTATCAGTACTGACTGATATGGATTATTTCCAAGGATGCAATGCCTATCTGCAAGAAGCTCGTGCCGCCTGCAATATTCCCGTTTTGCGTAAAGACTTCACCATTGATCCGTATCAAGTCTATGAAGCTCGTGCGATTGGCGCCGATGCAATCTTGCTGATCGTGGCTTGCCTAGAATTAAATCAAATGAAAGAGCTTGAAGCCTGTGCACATGAGCTCGGTTTAGATGTGTTGGTCGAAGTTCACAATGCCCCAGAATTAGAGCAAGCGCTAGAACTCAGAACACCTTTACTTGGTATTAACAATCGAAACCTTAAAACCTTTGAGGTGACACTGCAAACCACCCTCTCTCTAATGTCCATGGTTCCGGACAACAAAACCTTAGTAACAGAGTCTGGCATCTTGAGTCACGCTGATGTAGAGCTCATGCGCAACAATCAAATCAACGCGTTCCTGGTTGGGGAGGCATTCATGCGGGCCACAGATCCAGGGACAGCGCTTAGTGAGCTGTTTTTCTAGTCTTTCGCAATAGATCTAAGCAGTATTTGATCAAAGAGATCAGTAGCAACGAACCCAGCACATCACCAATAAACATCACCAAGAAGTGATTTACAGTGCCTGTATTTTCTAAAGCCATCACTGAAAACCACCACTGATGTAAGCCTGCAGAGAGCAAGGCATAAATCAAAATACAAGCAATGAGTTTAGGGAAATTGAGATTACTTAAGTCTGACTCAAGGCGAAGATTGCTAAAAACAAAAAATCTAGCCAAATAAGGCGCAAATCCCGAAATTAATCCAACGCCAATACACAGCGTCAAGTCGTGCGGGAAATCGCCGTAATAGCTAATTAAAAATGAGGCTATAGCAATTCCAATGGCGCCGGGTAAACCAAAAATAAAGGTCAGAAATAAGCGGAGACCAGCAGGCAGATAAATCCAACTTACTCCCAAGCCAAAAGTAATGCTATTGGTAAGCCAGCTATTGCAATAAAAGAGAAGTGTGTACGCCATCGCACTAATGACGCACCCAAAAAGCCATTCCGAATAAATTGCGAATAATTTAGACATTGTTATTAGTATGGATTAATTTTTATTGATGCGCATCAATTGCTAAAATCAGACCAAGGGAATACACTAGTACTAGCCATACAGCTAATAAAAAATAAATATTAATATGTCATCTACTAAACCGTCACCCTACATCAAGTTCCTTAACTTGATTGATGCCCTCGATCGAATCAACCCAGGCAAGAAGCTGGATTGCATCGAAGAGAGTTTGCTCGATAGGATTGTTTCTTGCGCCCATGCCAAGCAAGCAATTTTGGTTGGTGATTTGATTTCCATTTCCGATCTTGGCTCACAAGCGACGCTACATGGTCGCCTCAAAAATCTCAGCGCCTTGGGCTATATCAAAATGGCTGCCAATGCCGATGGTCGCAAAAAAGAAGTATTGCCCACCAAGATTGCTCTAAAGCGCTATGAAGAAATTTCTAAATGCTTAGAGAAGGCAGCAAAAGCCTCTTAATCGTTAGAGCACCACTGCATAAGCAAAAAAGCCCTGAAAAGGGCTTTTTTATTGGGCAGAAATAAGATCACTTTAGACGTTAAACAAGAAATTCAATACATCTCCATCTTTAACAACATACTCTTTACCTTCCGCGCGCATCTTTCCGGCTTCCTTGGCACCAGACTCTCCTTTGAACTGCACAAAATCTTCGTAGGAGATTGTCTGAGCACGAATAAAGCCACGCTCAAAGTCTGTATGAATCACGCCAGCCGCTTGAGGTGCTGTATCACCAACATGGATGGTCCAAGCGCGAACCTCTTTAACTCCAGCGGTGAAATACGTTTGCAAACCGAGTAATGAGTACCCTGCACGAATCACGCGATCCAAACCTGGCTCTTCCATACCTAGATCAGCCAAGAATTCAATCTTGTCTGCTTCTTCTAAGTCGGCGATCTCTGCTTCAATCGCAGCGCATACAGCAACAACTGGAGCGTTTTCTTTTGCCGCATGCTGCTTCACAGCCTCGAGGTGTGGATTATTTGAGAAACCATCTTCTTTGACGTTTGCAACATACATCGCAGGCTTAGCAGTGATCAAACACAACGGTTTAATCAATAATTTTTCATCGTCGCTCAGATTCAAACTGCGCACTGGCAGAGCAGAATCTAGATGAGTCTGAACTTTGGTCAGAACAGCAACCAAGGCAGCAGCCTCTTTATCATTGCCAGACTTTGCAGCCTTGCTTGAGCGATTCAGGGTTTTCTCAACCGTTGCCAGGTCCGATAAGGCCAATTCAGTGTCAATCACTCCAATGTCAGCAATGGGATCGATTTTCCCAGCAACGTGAATGACGTTGGGATCCTCGAAACACCGGACGACATGGGTAATAGCATCAGTTTCACGAATATTCGCTAAAAACTGATTGCCCAGACCTTCGCCTTTCGAAGCGCCAGCCACCAAACCAGCAATATCGACAAATTCGACTGCTGCAGGCAGGATGCGCTCAGGCTTCACGATCTCAGCCAAGGCGGCTAGACGGGGGTCAGGAACCTCAACAACGCCCACATTAGGCTCAATCGTGCAGAAAGGATAGTTTTCCGCTGCGATTCCAGCCTTGGTAAGCGCATTAAAGAGGGTAGATTTGCCGACGTTAGGCAGGCCGACGATGCCACATTTCAAAGACATAGCGTTATTGTAAAGGGGCTGGTTTCGATATCATCGAGTTATGTCAGAAGTTCACCCAAATAACGTGCCCAAGCCTTCAATCCACTCCGCCCAAATCCGCACAGTAGATGTTGTTGTGGTCGGTGGAGGCATTACTGGTAAGGCTTGCGCCCTTGGTCTAGCCCAGCTAGGCCTACAAACCATTGAAATTGCCCCCGATTTAGCGCAAAACGTCCCAAGCCCGCAAGGCGCTCAATGGGGCCAAAGAATCTACGCTTTTTCGCCTAGCACCCAAAAATTACTGGCTCATTTGCACATATGGGATGCAATTGATCACAGCCGCCTACAAGCAGTCCGAGATATGCGCATCTACGGTGATCGAGGCGAAAAGAATGACCATCTCCACCTTTCTGCATTTGAGGCAGGCACTCCACAACTTGCCTGGATTGGAGAAGCCAATTTAATTGAGCACACCATCGATCAAGCTTCGCGTTTTCAGAATAAGCTAGAGCGCATCAATGATGTTGTAGAAAAAATTCAGGTAGATGCTGATGGAAGCACCCTACATTTAAAAAATGGTGGGAGCATTCGCGCACAACTCGTGATTGCAGCGGATGGCGCCAACTCACCGATTCGCAATGAATTGGGTATTAGCGCGAGTGAAGAAAGTTATTCACAAAGTGCAGTGGTTGCCAATTGGCTCTGTGACTACCCCCATCTAGAGACTGCCTTTCAGTGGTTTTTGCCAGGTGGCGATATTGTGGCTATGCTGCCCCTGCCAGGAAAACAAGTGTCAATGGTTTGGTCTACCTCCCCAGAACATGCAGCTGATTTATTAAAACTAGATCAAGCGCAATGGTTGGATCAATTCTCATCCATTGCTAATGGTGCCATCACCAAACAATTAGGTGCGCTGACTCTGAACTCAGTACCAGCAGCTTTCCCTTTGAGAAAGATTCGAGCCAAACGATTTATCGGGCCTGACGCCTCTCCGAAGGTTGTGCTCATTGGCGATGCGGCCCATGTCATGCATCCACTAGCTGGGCAAGGCCTGAATCTAGGGCTGCGAGATGTTGCAGTCCTACTGAATATTTTGGGCAAGCGTGAATCCTTCCGTTCGCCAAGTGACTTGGTATTGCTTCGACGCTATGAACGACAACGTCAAGGTGACACTAGCGCGCTCTTATGGGTGACCGATAAACTCAAGAAATTATTTTCTGCAAGCAGTAGCACTGAACGCCAGCTCCGTAATTGGGGTTTAGGTCTAGTAAACAAAAGCCACTTTATAAAACAGCGCTTAATTGAACGCGCTTTAGGAGAGATTGATTTTGAATAAATTGTTATCTGCGATTGCATTCATTTGTGCCGCCATGCTTTTCGCTACCCCACTTCATGCACAACAAGAACAGCAATTGAAGACTGAGATCCAAAAGAAGTTAGGCACCAATGCCAAAGTGAAAAGTGTTTCACCAGCTCCAATTTCCGGTCTTTATGAAGTACTAGTTGGCAATGATATTTTTTATACCGATACCTCGGGGAAGTACCTGATTCAGGGAGAAATCATTGAGCTCGCATCCGGTAAAAATATTACCGAGCAAAGGCAGGCAGACTTAAACCGCATTAAATGGAGTGAATTGACGCCTGCCAACGCGTTTAAAAATGTTCGTGGCAATGGTAGTCGCCAGCTGGCAGTCTTCTCCGATCCAAACTGTGGCTATTGCAAGCGCCTAGAGAAATCGTTGCAGCAGCTCGATAACGTCACTATCTATACTTATTTGATTCCAATCTTGTCGCCGGATTCCGCACAAAAGTCAAAGCAAATTTGGTGCTCTACAGATCCCTATAAGGCCTATATTGACTGGATGGTGAATGGCATCGCGCCTAGCGGCAAGGGAGAGTGCAGCACACCGCTGGATAAGAATATAGCTTTCGCAAAGACCTATGGAATCACGGGCACGCCGACTTTATTTTTTACTGACGGCAGCCGTTTCCCTGGTGCGGTACAAATTACCGATATCGAAAAGAAATTTAGTTCTCTGAAATAAATAACATGAACCATGCCGACTTACCCGCAATTCAATATACGGTCTGGCCGGCAGACCTGCATGGCCATCGCTATCGCATCAAGCTGCATATTGCCAACCCTGATTCTGATGGTCAGGTACTTCAAATGCCGGCCTGGATTCCAGGTAGCTATTTAATTCGTGATTTCAGTAAACATCTGGAATCGATTGAAGCGTTTTCAGTAGAGGGTGCTAAGAGAAAAATAACTCTCGAACGTATTGATAACGACCATTGGCGCTTACCGCCATGCATTGGTCCGATAGAGGTACTCAGCACTATTTATGCCTTTGATTCTTCAGTACGTGCAGCGTATTTGGATACCGAACGCGCATTCTTTAACGCTACCAGCCTATGTCAAGCCGTAAAAGGGCAAGAGCATTTACCTTGCTCACTCGCTATTACCGCACCAGAGCTTGCCTTTGCTGATCACTGGACGGTTCAAACTACCTTGAGAGCAGCCAAGACAGATGAGCGTGGATTTGGTTTTTATCTGGCACAAAATTATGATGATCTATTGGATCACCCTGTAGCTATGGGCGAGTTCCAACTCGTACACTGGAAATCGAATGGTGTAGCTCATCGCATGGCAATACAAGGCTGCAATCATATTGTTGATGCCAAACGTCTTGCGCAAGATTTACAAGCAATCTGCACCAGCACTATTGATCTGTTTGAACCAAAATCCAAAAGCGCCCCTTTTAATGAATACCTTTTCTTAGTCAATACAGTATTAAATGGCTATGGCGGCCTTGAACATCGCAATAGCACTGCTCTCCTCTGCAGGCGCGATCAAATCCCCCAAGAAAATATTCTCTTTGAAGAATCTGCGTATAGAGAATTCTTAGGCTTGTGTAGTCACGAGTATTTTCACGCATGGCTGGTTAAGCGTATTCAGCCAAAAGCCTTTCAACCGTATGATCTGGCCAAGCGTAATCACACTCGCTTACTGTGGGTGTTTGAGGGCTTCACCAGTTACTACGATGATCTCCAACTACTGCGTAGTAAACGAATTGATCTCAAGACTTACCTAAAACTCGTTGCAGATAACTGGAATGGGATCTTGCGTGGCCCTGGGCGCCATAAGCAAAGCCTAGCTGACAGCTCTTTTGATGCCTGGACCAAGTATTACCAAGCAGATGAGAACACCCCAAACACGGTCGTCAGCTACTACGGTAAAGGCGCCTTAGTTGCGCTTGGTCTTGATTTACAGATTCGGGCATTCACTAAAAATAAACAGTCTCTAGATGACCTCATGCGCCTACTTTGGAATAAGCATGGCGTCACCTTGGACGGCATTACAGAAGACGGACTAGATGATTTGATTTTTGAATTACTGGGTAATGGCTTTAGCAAAATCTGGAATGAGATTAAGGCCCGTTATATTTTTGGTATAGAAGATATTCCTCTGCAAAAATGGATTGGCTCAAATCTCATTTCTGTAAAAACAAAACCTCAATCTACACTGGAAAAACTCAAGCTACAGTTTGGGATGCGCCATTCAGATGCCAATGGCTGGCTTAAGGTTACCCATGTGCTTGATGGCGGGATTGCTCAAGCAGCAGGCCTATCAGCCGGTGATTTACTAGCCAGTATTGATGGGCAGCGGGTTACCGGCGCCCGCTGGGACAGAGTCTTAGGCAGCCTTTCTGAAAACTCCCATGCCCGCATTACTTTCTATCGCGATGATCTAGAGCATGAGCGCATGGTTTCAATGCAATCTACCCAGATACCTATGCAATATGAACTGACACCTAAAAAAGATGTCTGATCGAAATTGAAAGCACTATTTTCAAAAGACGATATCCCAAAGGATTGGCAAAAATTACTGGGGAATTATTTCGAGTCAGTAGATTGGCGCTCACTAGAAAAAAATTTGCAGACTGCTCTTGATACTGAAGTTGTTCGACCCGAGCCTCAGAACTTTTTTAAAGCCCTCAAACTTTGCCCCGTTGATTCAGTAAAGGTAGTGATCTTGGGCCAAGATCCTTATCACTCACCAGGGCTAGCGCAAGGGCTAGCCTTTTCGATACCTGCTGAGATTGCAGTCAATTCACGAGAATTTCCCAGCTCACTACGCAACATCAGTAAAGCATTGGCATTAGAAGGTTTTGGGTCTTTACCGAATGGTGATCTTCACAATTGGGCCGAGCAAGGAGTGCTACTTCTCAATACTGCTTTGAGTGTCAAATTGGGCGAGGCCGGCAGTCATACGGGGCTGGGATGGAAAAGCTTCATTGATCATTTGATCGGCGGTTTATCAAAAGCTAGGCCGCATTTAGTTTGGATGCTATGGGGTGGTCATGCCCAATCTAAGCTGTCACTCATTGAAGGAGGTCAGAATCCTTTGATCTTGCAATCCTCCCACCCATCTGGACTTGGCGTATACAAGACGAATAAGCCTTTTTTGGAGCCTGGAGGTAAGGCCAGTTGCAATCACTTTATTAAAGCCAATCAATGGCTGATTGAACAAAAGAGTGCGCCTATTCAGTGGGTGGCGAACAATTGCGCCGACTTATTTAGCTAAAGCAGTAAAAACACACCCCACCGCACAGGCAGCAAAAATAGCGCTGGCCCACTCTAAGATTTGCCCGGATTGAAAAAGATCCCAGTATTGCCCTGCATACGAGCTAGCAGCCGCTGCAATAGACCCCAGTAAGAAGGCCATCAGAATCCTGCCGGGCTTAACCCCATCAGAAGCTCCGGGGTAAAAAATCCAGGCTGACACCCCAGAAACACCCCCAATCACCAGAAAAGCCAAAAACCCCATTGATACCCCCATTAATGCTGCCATCAAATCTATAATTGCCATTATGAAGTTGTTGACACTCGGCATCAATCATCACACAGCGCCGGTCGCCATTCGGGAAAAGGTCGCCTTTGACCCTGAATTTCTTCAAGAAGCGTTGCACGATCTTCGCCAACATTTAGTTGGCGCGAATCAGGCCGGGCTTCCCGAAGCTACGATTTTGTCAACCTGCAACCGCACTGAGGTCTACTGCGCCGCAAATGATGCCAGCGCCGCAGGTCTTTTGCATGAAGCTACTTTCGATTGGTTAGCCAAAACTCAACAGCTTGCACCAAGCAGTCTTGAGCCTCACATTTACTCATTACCGCAATCAGATGCAGTGCGACATGCCTTCAGAGTTGCGTGTGGCTTAGATTCCATGGTAATTGGTGAGACACAAATCTTAGGCCAAATGAAAGATGCGGTTCGCACTGCAAATGATGCTGGTGTATTGGGAACCTATCTCAATCAACTTTTCCAGAAAACGTTTGCAGTCGCTAAAGAAGTACGTGGCTCTACTGAAATCGGTGCGCACTCTATTTCAATGGCTGCAGCCTCTGTTCGCCTCTCAGAACGTATCTTTGAAAAAATTGCAGATCAAAAGATTTTGTTCATTGGTGCCGGTGAGATGATTACTTTATGCGCAACGCATTTTGTTGCGCGCAAACCGAAGAATGTGGCGATTGCTAACCGCACGATAGAGCGCGGTCAAGAGCTTGCAGATTCCATTTCCTCGCAAGGCGTTGAAGCTGAATCCTTCAAGCTCTCCGAGCTCCCAGGGCGCCTACATGAGTTCGACATTATCGTTTCTAGTACTGCCTCATCCTTACCCATCATTGGTCTGGGCATGGTGGAGAGTGCCTTGAAGCAACGTCGCCATAAGCCGATGGTGATGATTGATTTAGCAGTGCCGCGGGATTTTGAACCTGAAATCTCCAGATTGGATGATATCTATCTTTACACCGTTGATGATTTAGGAACGATGATTCAGACTGGTGCCAACTTACGTCAAGCGGCTGTAAGCCAGGCTGAAGCGATCATCGAAGATCGTGTTGGTAACTTTATGCATTGGATGCAAGGTCGTAATGCGGTTCCGCTAATTCAGGATATTCAGCAGCAAGGTGAACGTTTACGTCAACTTGAACTTGAGCGTGCAATGAAACGCTTGATGCGTGGCGATGATCCACAAGAAGTTCTCAATGCCATGGCACAAGGCCTAACCAATAAATTTCTGCATGGCTCACTCCATGCACTGCAACACTCTAATGGCGCTGAGCGTGACGCCTTGATTAAGTTGTTACCCAAACTATTCGCCTCGCATTCGAAGCCAGAAGACCATTAGATGAAGCCCAGCATGCGGGCTAAGCTAGACCACCTAGATACGCGCTTAGCCGAACTTAATTCCTTATTGACCTCCGAAGAAGCAACCAAAGACATGGATGCTTATCGGAAGCTCACGCGTGAACATTCCGATATTGCTACCGTAGTAGAGCAGTTTGGGCTCTACAAGCAAGCAGAGGCGGATGCCCAAGCGGCAGAGGAAATGCGTAAAGATCCCGAGATGAAGGACTTTGCCGATGATGAGCAGAAACAGGCTTTGGCTACGATGGAAGCGCTTGAGGGCGCATTACAAAAGCTCTTGCTTCCTAAAGATGAAAATGATGATCGCAACGTTTTCTTAGAGATTCGTGCGGGCACTGGTGGTGACGAGAGCGCACTCTTTGCTGGTGATCTGCTACGCATGTATAGCCGCTTTGCTGAACGCCAAGGCTGGAAAGTAGAGATGGTCAGTGCTGCTGAATCTGACTTGGGTGGATATAAAGAAGTGGTCCTTCGTCTTGTTGGACAGTCTGTTTACTCACGACTCAAGTTTGAATCTGGTGGTCATCGTGTGCAACGTGTTCCACAAACCGAAACACAGGGTCGCATTCATACATCAGCCTGTACTGTGGCAGTCATGCCAGAAGCAGATGAACTGGAGGCGGTCAAAATTAATCCCGCAGAGTTGCGAATTGATACCTTCCGCGCTTCAGGTGCTGGTGGTCAGCATATTAATAAAACGGATTCTGCAGTCCGTATCACTCACCTGCCAACAGGCACCGTTGTTGAGTGCCAAGACGATCGCAGCCAACACCGCAATCGTGAACAAGCCATGAAGGTATTGGTTTCTCGCATCATGGATGCTAGAGAGCGCGAGAAACATCAACTTGAGGCGCAGACTAGGAAGTCGCTGGTTGGATCGGGCGATCGCAGCGATCGCATTCGCACCTACAACTTCCCACAAGGCCGCATCACCGACCACCGCATCAATCTCACGCTTTATAAAATTGACGCCATGATGGATGGCGATATAGATGATCTTTGTAATGCTCTTGCATCTGAACATCAAGCAGAGTTACTTGCTGCCCTTGGTGATAGTTAAGCGATAACGAAACCTGTGAACAAGGATTTGAGCCTGCGCTCTCTATTGAGCGATTCAGCACTAGCCCCTGCTGAGGCAAAAATTCTGATGGCCTACATCCTTGAAAAGCATTACCAACTTCCACGCTCTGCCTTGCTGTCGCGTGATGATCTAGAGCTCAATGCCAAAGCGTTTGATGAGTGGAAATCGCTTGAATCCAAGAGAATTCAAGGTGAGCCAATTGCATACCTGATCGGAAAAAGAGGCTTTCACAATATTGAGCTTTATGTTGCTCCTGGAGTACTGATACCGCGCCCCGAGACTGAGCTCTTAGTAGAAATTGGTTTGCGTGAAATCAAACGTTTAAATGCTCTGACCAAAATTCTGGATTTAGGAACAGGCTCGGGTGCCATTGCTTTGGCGATTGCGCATGATGCCCCAAATGCGCAACTTACCGCAACCGATCAATCCACAGAAGCACTAGAAATTGCCAAAATAAATGCCAAGCTATTGAATATTGAGACTCGAGTACAGTTTTTTCAGGGGAGCTGGTATGAGGCTATAGAAGCTAGTGCTTCTTTTGACATTATTCTCAGTAATCCGCCATACATCACATCCCAAGACTCACATCTAAGTCAAGGTGACCTACGCTTTGAGCCAATTTCCGCACTAACAGATCATGGCAACGGACTGACCTGCTTAGAAAACATTATTTCAGGCGCCCAACAACACCTCAGTCCCAATGGCCTGCTTGCCGTTGAGCATGGATTTGACCAATCAGAAGCGGTTGTAGCCCTCATGCAGCAAGCAGGTTTTCAGGATGTCCAAACACATTTGGATTTAGGCGGCCATTATCGTGTCGCCTCAGGCAGAAAATAGGTTGAAATAACCTTTTTTCACATTAAGTCTTAAAATCAATAAAACCTTATTTTCAAACTGTCCTTGCAATAAGACTGTCTCAGTAAAAACTTAGTAGAAAGAATATATGGACTCACAAGCTCAAATTAAAGAAATCGTCACTAGCCACCCAGTTGTACTATTTATGAAGGGAACTGCGCAGTTTCCACAATGTGGCTTTTCTGGAAACGCCATCAATATCTTGCGCGCTAGCGGTGTTGAAAACCTCCACACTGTGAACGTTCTAGAAGATGCCGGTATTCGCCAAGGCATAAAAGAGTTCGCAAATTGGCCAACGATTCCTCAGCTCTATATCAATGGTGAATTTATTGGTGGCTCTGACATCATGACTGAAATGTTCCAGTCTGGTGAACTTCAAAAACTCGTCAAAGCTTAATCAAGTTTTTCGCTGAGACTTTGAAGCTGTGACCTTTGATTTAAGCTCTCTTCTACTATTTGGCCTGCCATTTGGAGTTTGTGCAGGCCTTTTAGTTTATGCCTTAAACCTACGCTCCACCCTTGCTCGTGTTGAGCTACAAGCCCAAACAGATCTTGCTCTAGCGCTCAGCTTGCGTACCGAACGTGACCAAGCATTACAAAACGCGATTCGCCTTGAAGCAGAGCTGGACTCTGAACGCAAACAAGGTCTAGGCAAAATTGAATCACTTAATGAAGCTAAAGAGGCTTTGACAAATCAGTTCAAAAATTTAGCCAACGAAATTCTAGAAGACAAGTCAAAGCGTTTTACCGAACAAAATGCTGCTAGTCTAGATGCTCTATTAAAACCTCTGCAAACTAAGCTTACGGAATTTAAAGAGCAAGTTAGCACCTCTTATGGCAATGAAGCTCGTGAGCGTCATGCTCTCAAAAGTGAAATCGAGCGCTTGGCTAATCTCAATCTGCGCATGTCAGATGAAACGCGCTCCTTAACTCAGGCATTAAAAGGAGACTCTAAGGTTCAGGGTAACTGGGGTGAGCTGGTATTGGAATCCATCCTTGAGTCCTCCGGCTTACGCAAGGGTGAAGAGTATCTTGTGCAAGACACCCACACGCAAGTTGATGGCTCACGCCTACAGCCTGACGTTGTAATTAAGCTGCCAGAAGGCAGAAGCTTGGTTGTTGACAGCAAAGTCTCCATAACGGCCTATGCCCGACATGCTGAAACTACTGACCCTGCAGTTGCTGAGCAAGAGTTGGCTGCACATATTCAGTCCTTGCGACAACATATCCAAGGCTTATCTGGAAAGAACTATAGCTCGCTTTATGGAGTGGGTTCAGTAGACTTTGTTTTAATGTTTGTGCCGATAGAGCCTGCATTCTTACTGGCATTAAAGACCGTACCCAACTTATATCAAGAAGCTCTGGCAAAAAATATTGTGTTGGTATGTCCAAGCACTCTTATGGCCACTCTGCGAACAGTTGCCCATCTATGGCGACAGGATCATCAAAATCGCAATGCATTAGAAATCGCAAAACAGTGTGGCAACCTTTACGATAAGTTTGTTGGCTTTGTAGATGATCTTGAGAAGCTTGGCCAACGTCTCGATCAAGCGCAAACGAGCTACCACGATGCATTCAATAAATTAAAAACCGGCAAAGGCAATCTCATCCGCTCAGCCGAAAAGGTTCGTGAACTAGGCGTGAAGCCCAGTAAGAATCTATCTCCGCCCCTGATTGAGTCTTCGTCTGATTTCGAATAATGTAGACAAACAAAAACCCCGCTTAGTTTGCACCAAGCGGGGTTTTTTAATACCGACTACTTAATCAATAATCTGAGTCAGTAAGCAATTAAGCTGATTTACGGCTACGTGATGCAGGTGTAGCAACTTTCTTAACTTGAGCGATTTGACCTTGTACAGTTTCCATTGCTTGATCAGCAGTTTTTTCTGCAGTAGCAAAAGCTTCTTTGCTAGCAGCGCGGAACTGTTCAAAACCTTGCAATGCGCTACCGTATACAGTCTTGAATGAAGACAAGAAAGTTTCTGAACCAGCAGGTGCATTAGCAGCAACAGTGTTGATCCAATCTTGGAAGCCATCTTGCAACTGGTCGATGCTGGCATCAACTACGTTTACAAATTCTTTATTGCTATCGCGCATTACTTTGCTAACTTTCTTTTGGTAAGCAACAGCTTGGTTACCAGCAGACTGCAAAGTTTCAGTATTTAACATCTCAGCAACTTGCTTAGGATCTTTCGCTGTCAAAACTTGTTGAATACCGTCTTGAGCATTAACCAAAACATCTTTGGAAGCAGCGTAGTTCAGTTCAGCTAATTTTTGAGCATTTTCCAAAGCAGCTTCGCTCAAAGAAAATGTAGCCTCAAGGCCTTTGCTATTAATTTGGGACAATTTAGAGGTGATTTGATCTTGGTTCATGTATTTCTCCAGAAATTAAGTGGTACAACTAGTCAATTAAGCGCACGATTTAAGAGATGAAAAACTGTAGATACCTTAAATATTGCACTGCACCATCAAACTGTAACTGAAGGAATATGACAAATCAAGAAGTTTTTGCTGCTATGCAACAAATATATTCCAAGACAACAATAAACTTAATATGATCAATAACTTAATGTCATATCCGAATTCTCATTCCTATCGAAAAGTTGCTATTGCAGCCTGTTTTGGAACCTTTTTAGAGTGGTATGACTTCCTGACATTTGCAACCTTGGCAGTGGTTTTTGCACCGCTCTTCTTTCCCTCAACAGACCCCAATACAGCACTTTTAGCGAGCCTGGCGACTTTTGGCGTTGGAATGGTAGTAAGACCCATTGGAGCTGCCCTATTTGGCTCTATGGGCGATCGGATCGGCCGTAAACCGGTTTTCATGATCACCATTGCATTGATGGGGATAGCAACTGTGAGCGTTGGCTTTTTGCCTACTTATGCCCAAGTAGGTATTTGGGCACCCATTCTGTTGGTTGCTCTGCGCCTACTTCAAGGACTCTCTGCTGGCGGTGAAATCGGCGGCAGTGCTGTCTACCTCACCGAACATGCTGGTGATGAGTACAGGGGATTTAAGACTAGCTTCCTCCAACTCATGGGTCCTCTTGGCATCTTGTTTTCCACCTTGCAAATTGCATTCCTCAGAAGCCAGTTATCACCAGAAGAATTTCAATCTTGGGGCTGGCGTGTGCCATTTTGGATTTCAATTGCGCTATTACTCGTAGCGTTCAAAGCGCGCATGGCTTTAGAAGAAACGCCTGTGTTTTTAGAACTGATCAAATCCCATCAACAATCTACAAGCCCACTACTCAATAACTTTCGCGACCCGCAAACACGTAAACGCATGTTTTTGCTGTTTTTCTGCATCTCTGCGGGAGGGGCAGTGCTTTTCTTTTGCGTGCAAGTCTATACAACGATTTTTCTAAAAACTTCTGTGAAGCTAGCGCCCGAGTTAGTAGACCAATTCAGTATTTATGCGACCTTAGCGTTATTTCCGCTCACTATTTTTGCCGGATGGTTATCGGACAAAATTGGTCGTAAACCAGTAGTCATTTGCGGACTCTTCATGGGTGCTGCTTTTATTCTGCCGGCATTTCATCTGCTCAAGAACATTGGCACGGAATATCTCAACAACCCAGCAATTTCTCTAAATCTTATTTTGATTGGAATGCTACTAATTGGCCTATCTCTAGCACTTGCTTTAGTGGTTGGTCCTCAGACCGCCATGCTGACCGAACTCTTTCCAGCAAAAACCAGAAACAGTGCAGCAACCCTTCCCCATAATCTTGCTGCTGGATGGATTGGTGGCCTACTTCCCTTAATCGTGACCTGGTTAAATCAACGCTGGCAAAGTGATAGTGCCGGCCTGTGGTATCCCACTGTATTTTTAGCAAGCGCTGCTATTGTGGCCCTTCTCTATTTACCAGAGACAAGAAAAATAGATCTACGCCAATAATTAAGGATGCATTTTGCCTAACAACAAACTATACGGCCTTGAAATCATCAGGTTTTTCTCGGCATTAGCTATTTTAATTTTTCACTTCCAACATTTTTCCTTTGTAGGCCAAGCGCCAAATAATTTTGCATTAATGCAGCTACCTTTTTACGACTGGCTAAAACCGGTTTATCTCAATGGTGGCCTTGGCGTACAAATATTTTGGGGCATCAGTGGATTTATATTTTTTTGGAAATACGCCAAAGTGATTGAGCAGAAAGCACTTAATGCAAAGCATTTTTTTGTTCTTCGCTTCTCGCGACTTTATCCTCTACATCTACTAACCCTCTTACTGGTTGCGGGATTACAAATCCTCTACCTACAATCCCACGAATCTAGTTTTGTCTATGGCAATACTGATTGGCGGCATTTTATTCCCCAACTTTTTTTAGCAAGCAATTGGGGTGGTCAAGGCTTCAGCTTTAATGGACCCATATGGTCCATATCAGTTGAGGTATTAATCTACTTATTTTTCTTCTTAGTCGCTCGTTATTTTGGGGCAAGTTTTTTTATAAGTATTGCAGTCCTATTAATATGTACCTTCATTAAGCATTACAACCTGACCGAGTCCTTTATTGTTGATTGCCTTCTTTATTTCTATGTGGGCGGCATGACCGCGGCGCTTTATAGCCGCCTTGAGAGAACAACTTATCGAAAGATATCCCTGCTTATTGCGTTTGTAGTGACTACATGCGCACCTTTTATCTTCCACCTTAGCAATACAAGCTTTTCAAAAATTCTGTTGTTTTGCTATGTCCCCTTTTTAATTTATGCGGGGACAATCAATATTTCCGCCCCTAAAAAATATCATGGAATGATTGCAGCATTCGGCAATATGACCTATTCGAGCTATTTACTGCACTTTCCATTGCAACTACTGATGGTGCTCATTTTCGAGTTCTTCGGCATAGCAATCCCCATCTATGACTCACTCTTCTTTGGAGCATTCCTCCTAGGCATTCTTTTGCTGTCTTACGTTACCTATCGATTTTTTGAGAGGCCTATGCAAGACATCATTAGAAGTTGATGGGATTAGGTTACCCGAAAAAGAAAAAAGCTTCTAAGCGATTAACTTAGAAGCTTTCAAATACTTGGTGCCCCTTGTCCGACTCGAACAGACCACCTACTGATTACAAAGCAGTTTAACAGCTTTGCCAGTAAGGCCTCCCCTATACAGTCATTGGGCTTGGTTGATATTAAACCACATTGGATCACGTTTTTATCAGCTTAGGTTGACACTTTGTTGACGAATTTTCAATGAGGGGTCTTGTTGAGCACTTACGCCATACAGAATTAGTATGCCTCAATTTTAATGCGTTGCTTAATTCAAATTAAACGTTCAACTTCACTTCAGGGGCTTAACAATTCTCCGGTTACCCGTATCATCAACCGCAATCTTATCGGCAACGGCTGATGGAAACACCTTGATATCCTCAAAGCTATATTGCGGCAAATGACTGTTAATCAAATCAACCACAATACGGGCCTGACTAGCATCACGGATGCGCTTGCCCGGATCTCTATCGGGTTGATCAGCCATCCACAGCTTGAATAAAGCAAAAGCACGTGGATCAACTGTATTCATACGGGCCATCTTGCCATTAACGCCAACGATAACCTCACTAAATTTGGGTGCACTGAGTAACCAATCTGCATTACGCGCTTTTACTACCCAAAAATCATCAACCAGAGTACTAAAGCGACCAGGCTCAGCATCACTGCCCTGACCCATACGGCGCAAAATATCAACCTCATAGCCATCTTTATTAACAGCGGTATACAGCTGGTCATCACGCAGCGTGAAGGTTGAATCAATGCTCTGAAGAAAGCCCAGCATACCGCCAGCAAGGGTATTTTCTTGAGTAAACAAGCTTAATTTTTTACGGTTATCCCATAGCAAGTCAACATCCCGAGTTGCCAGATGAGCCTCATTAAGGCGGACCCCAGCGGCAGTCTCATAGGCATATAGCGCGTTAGTGCCAATAATGGTGAACTTGCCAGACATGCCAGCATCGCTCAACCCAACCAGGATATCAATAATGATGTTGGGTGTTCTGCCCACCCTTAGCGCACGATTTAGTCGCTGATGCTTTACAGCGGCCTGCTTTAACCCTGACGAGAGTTCTGCTGCGCGCGCTTTGCCGGCGGTAAATTTGTTGTAGATGGCTTCTGTTTCAGCGCTTTTAGCACCAAGGCCGGTTTGGTCGCCCCTAGTAGTCGTGCGCACCAGATATTCCTTACCTTTAACGGTTTTCCAAACCATTCCTCCACGAAACTCTGCCGACCGTAATTTAGCCTGCTCTAAAGCGGTAAATGCGCTTTTAGCGTCAATATATTGCCGGATGGAATCTTCGGGAAGATCTATTATTTCCAAGTTATTTTGCATTTTAATAAATTACTTGGAAATATAGGCGTTGTCAATCAAAACCCCTGAATCGCTACCAA